>NZ_PRLH01000074.1 GCF_003013815.1 Cyanothece sp. BG0011
GAGACTTAGAAGACTGGTTAGACTTAGACCTTCCTGATACTTTATTCTGGGATCATCCCACTGTAGAAAAATCAGCCAAGTATCTCGAAGAAAATTATGATCTGGCTGATGCAGTGAGTAATATCGAATCAGAAGAAACAGTAACAGAAGAACCCATTAATCAAACTCAAGATAACAACAACGATAAAAAAGGATGGGGAAATCTTTTTGGAAGATTCAAGTAAAAGATAAACCATAAAATATCAATAGGGTTAGTCAAGTGTTATCCTTGACTAACCCTAATTTTTAATGAGTCAGTAAATTGTAAACTTTCAGATTTTTTTCGAGTTTACTTTTGCCTTTTGCCTTTTGCCTTTTGCCTTTCGCGTAGCGGTATATTTGTGAGCTACTGAAACGCGACTTGACCTGCTATAGTATTAAAAATTCTATCTTTTGTTTCTGTGGAACTCAATCATTGGGTTTCATCCCTTAAATGTAAATTATTATATGTATGAATTACTCTGATTTTTCATTTTGGTGGATTTTAATTTTATTTAGTGTTCCCTTTTTTACTGTTCGCTATATCGCCCAGTCAGCGAATTTATGGCGTGGGATTTTCGATACTATTGGCCTATTAGCGTTATCATTGCTGCTGTTTTTCCATGCTAGTCGCTCTAGCTTTATTATCTTTGTAGCTGAGCTTATTTTTAACTATTTGATGGTGCAATGGATGTTGCGATCTCAAGGTTGGAAAGCCAAGTTAATCGCCACTATTGTCATTGTTATTAATGTTTCTATTTTAGCTTATTTTAAATACCTAACTTTCTTTGTTGAAGATGTTATTGGTTTATTAATTAATGTTCCGAGTAATTGGCAACAATCATCCCCCATTCCTGTGGTAAATACCATTCCTCCAGGGGTTTCCTTTTATACGTTTCAGATGGTGGCTTTTGTCGTAGATTCTCTTAACGCTAGAAAAAAGAAACCCATCGCTTTTCTTGATTATCTGAACTTTGTTGCCTTTTTCCCTCAAATTGTCGCAGGCCCCATTGAAAGAAGAAAAGATTTATTTCCTCAGATTGAATCGTTTCGGTTTAAATTTAAGGTAGAAAACTTTGAAACAGGGTTAAGATGGATTTCGTTAGGCTTGTTTATGAAATTTGTTTTAGCGGATAATATTGCCCCTTATATCGATTTGAGAATTGCGGATAATGCTTGGACAGTTTGGTTTTTTGCCCTATTATTCACCCTAAGAATTTACTTTGATTTTGCCGGTTATAGTTTTGTTGCTGTGGGTATTGCCAGCTTTTTAGGCGTAAAATTAACGGTGAACTTTCTAGCTCCTTATACCTCCCAAAGTATCAATGAATTCTGGCGACGTTGGCATATTACGTTAAGTACCTGGTTTAGAGATTATGTCTTTTTACCCTTAATGGGATCAAATAAAAAATGGGCCGCTTTTTACCTATTCTTAACTTTTACCTTATCAGGATTTTGGCACGGGGCAGCCTGGAATTTTATTATCTGGGGTGCTTATCACGGTGCATTATTGTTAGTATTAAGATATTTAGGTCGTCCCTTCTACGGAGTAGTGGGAAGTTATTTTCCTCGTCCTCAAATTATTTCCTGGTTATTAACCTTTTTCTCCGTCACCCTAGGTTGTCTTTTCTTTATGGAAACCAACAGTCAACGACTGCTAACTAAATTAATAACGATTCTAACCCCTTCGGCCTATTCCTGGAGAAATTTACAAGCTGTGTTTGGATCGTATAGTATTAACGAAACATCAGCATTGTTGCTGGTTTTAGCCTTATCACTGTTTGTCCTTTTAATGGAACATTTAGCAGTGTGGCAAGGTAAATTTGAATATGATTTATTATTATCCCGTTGGTTGTCTCCTGTTTTATTAGCGTTAACCATTTTATTAGCTGCTAATACACCATCTGAGTTTATTTATTTTGAGTTCTAATGAATACTAAAAAAACGATTAATATCTGTGTTTTAGGAGGAGGGTTTAGCGGTTTATATACTGCTTTATACCTTAGTAAAAATCCTCATGTTAAATCAGGTGATTGGCAAATCACCTTAGTTGAACGTAATGACAACTTTTTATTTACTCCCCTATTATATGAATTAATTACGGGAGAATTGCAACGGTGGGAAATTGCCCCAACTTATCAAAAGTTATTGGCAGGAACCTCTATCAAATTTTGTCAACATATTGTTAAAAAAATTGACTTAAACAATCGTCAGATAAAACTCGATAATGATAATAGTTTAAGTTATGATTATCTGGTTTTAGGGTTAGGTACTCAAAACCGTTGGGTGGATATTCCAGGGTTAAAAACCCATGTTTTAACCTTTAGAACCTTAAAAGATTTAGAACAGTTACAAGCTAAAATACACTATTTAGAAACCTTAGATAGAAAGCATCTCAGAGTGGCTATTATTGGCGGTGGACCCAATGGGGTAGAATTATCTTGTAAGTTAGCTGATCGGCTAGAAAAACAAGCAGAAGTATTATTAATTGACCGAGGAAATCAAATATTAAAAGGGTTATCTAAAGGAATTCGTAAAGCGTCTTATCGTGCCTTAGGTTCCCGTGGTGTTCAAGTTTATCTTAACACAAATGTAGAAACAATTCATGAAAATTCTATTACTATAAATTATGGTGAACAAACTATTAATGTTCCTGTGGATATGGTTATTTGGGTGGCTGGAACTGAATCAAAACCATTAATTCAATCTTTAAATTGTCAACAAACTAGTTCAGGTAAATTATTAATCAATTCTAGGCTACAATTAATAGATTACCCCGAAGTATTTGCTTTAGGTGATTTAGCGCAAATAAGTAATAAAAATAAATCACTCCCAGGGACTGCACAAGTTGCGTATCAACAGGCTAGTTGTGCAGCTAAGAACATCGCGGCCATCATCGAAGGTAAACCCTTAAAATCTTTTAATTATCTACATTTAGGGGATATGTTAACCTTAGGAAGAAGAACTGCTATTATCTCTAGTTATGGCATTAATATTAATGGACAAATAGGGGGTATACTACGACGATTAGCTTATATTTTCCGTTTACCTACCATGCGTCATCGTCTTCAAGTGTTAAGGAATTTTGGACAAAAAATAGGGTTAAAAATTCGTCGTTTCTTTCGCAGTATTATAGCTAATTTATTAGGACAAAAGTCATCTAGTAAATACTTAAAATAATTCTTTCGATAATAAATGATTAAAACGGCTAAACTTTCGGTTACAGAATATGAAAAAATCGTCGAAACGGGAATTTTTTCTAATCGCCGTATTGAATTAATTGAAGGAAACTTAATCGAAGTGAGTCCAGAAACCCCTTATCATGCTAACTGTAATAATAAAATCTATAAATACTTTCTGACCTTATTTAACAGTTTAGCAGATGTGCGATCGGCTCATCCTATTAATCTTATTACCTCTGAACCACAACCAGATTTAGTATTAGCAAAACTTCCTGATAGCTTATATGACAACAAACATCCCGAACCAGAAGATATCTATTTATTAATTGAAATTTCCTATTCAACCTTAAGCTATGATTTCAACGAAAAAAAAAGAGTTTATGCTAAGTCAAATATTCAAGAATATTGGATAGTTGATCTTGAAAATCATCGCTTAATTATCTTTAAGTTTCCTCATGGAGACGACTATCAAAATCAACTTGAATTAAAAACAGGTTTTGTTTCCTGTTTGGCTTTTCCTGATGTTACTATAGAAGTGAATAAACTAATTAATTAAACTTCGAGATTTCGAGAGTTTCTTCTTATTCACATGAACACTATAACCCTGAATGTTCAACCAGTTCAACTGACGGATGAAGAGTTTTATCAACTTTGTCAAGTGAATGAAGCCTGGCGACTAGAATTAACGGCTAAAGGAAAATTATTAATTATGTCTCCACTGGGTGGAAAAAGTGGCAAGAGAGAAGCTAGATTAATTAGTAAATTATGGCTGTGGAATGAAGAAAATAACTTAGGTGTTGTGTTTAGTTCATCGACGGTTTTTCGTTTACCTAATGGGGGAAAACGTTCTCCTGATGTCGCATTGGTTAAACTAGAAAGATGGAATAATTTGACTGAAGAAGATCAAGAAAAGTTTCCCCCTTTATGTCCTGATTTTGTCATAGAATTACGTTCTCGAACGGATAAATTAGAAGACTTACAAGAGAAAATGTTAGAATATCTTGAAGCAGGTTTACTTTTAGGATGGTTAATTAATCCCCAACAGCAACAAGTAGAAATTTATCGTCAAAATCAAGATAAAGAAATTATAGCCCTTCCTGCTAATTTATCAGGGGAAAATATGTTACCTGGTTTTGTTTTAGATATCCCTATTATGTAATTATTATCTAAGGTTTTACGTCCATTTTTAACCAATCAAATACTTGTTCTACAGGTTTATGTTAATAAAAATTATCTTTTTCAGTGTACAAAACATTATACAATTTATGATATAATTTATTTTATAACTTAAAGATTTGAAGATTAACTGAGATAATAATGATTAAAAATAAGAGAAATAAAGCAAAACCTGATTTTCAATATTAACTCTTTCATATAAAAAGGAAAAAACTATGGTTAATGTCATTAGAGGAACTACAGATAAACCTGTTTCATCTAAAAAATTGGGTGAATATTTTGAAGCCAGAAATGATATTGAAGGCACTTTATATTTAGGATATCCGATTATAGGAACTGCTCAAGGCGGTTATCAAATTGATGCACTTCTAGTTTCTAAACAACATGGTGTTATTATTTTTCATATTGTAGAAGGGACTCATACTGATCTAGAGCTTGAAGATATTCAAGATGAAAATATAACCAAGTTAGAATCTAAATTACTTCAACATAAAGAACTTTTAAAACGACGAAAGTTAATGGTAGAAATGTCGGTAGTTACCTATGCACCAGCTTGGTCTCAATATCCTGAAGATATAGACATTCAAGAATATCCTATTTTAATTACTAAGGAGGATTTAGATAATTTTATTGAATTATGTTCATGGGAAAATAATCAATGTTTTGAAAAAGTAAATTCAGTTATACAAGCAATAACAACAATTAGTAAAAAAAATCCGAGAAGCTATGTAACAAAAGAAAATTCCAGGGGAGCAAAATTAAAGAAAATAGAAGAATCTATTGCCAATTTAGATGCAACTCAAAATGCAGCAGTTCTTGAAACCGTTGAAGGTGTTCAACGAATTAGAGGATTAGCTGGTTCAGGAAAAACAATCGTTTTAGCTTTAAAAGTTGCTTATCTTCATGCTAAACATCCCGATTGGAATATTGCGGTAACTTTTAATACTCGTTCACTAAAAGGACAGTTTAAAAAACTGATTAATAATTTCACAATAGAACATACTAATGAAGAACCTGACTGGGAAAAAATAAATATAATTCATGCTTGGGGTAGTCCAAAAATTGAAGGGATTTATTATAATTTTTGTAAGATTCATAATATTGAGTATTTAGACTTCTCTAAAGCTTCTTTATTAACATTTGAATATGGTAAAGAATTTGATTATGCTTGTGAAAAAGCCTTACACAATACTCAACATATTAAGCAATACTATGATGTCATTTTAGTAGATGAGGCACAAGATTTTTCTAAATACTTTTTGAGAGTTTGTTATGAAATATTAAAAGAGCCTAAACGTTTAGTTTATGCTTATGATGAATTGCAAAGCTTAAGTGACAAAATGATGCAATCCCCAGAATTACTTTTTGGGAATAATAAATATGGAGAACCAAAAGTTAGACTTGAGAATGCGTCAGGAGAGCCAAAACAGGATGTTGTTTTAAATACTTGTTATAGAAATTCTCGTCCTATTTTAGCTTCTGCTCATGCTTTGGGTTTTGGAATATATCGAGATCAAGGTTTAGTTCAGATGTTTGATGAAAGTCAATTATGGTTAGATATTGGTTATGAGATAGACGGAGGCGAATTAAAAGAAGGAAAATTTGTAAAACTAATTAGACCCAAGGAAACAAGTCCCAGATTTCTCGAAAATCATTCACCAATTGATGATTTAATTCTTTTTAAAACCTTTAATAATAATCAAGAGCAAATTGAATGGTTAGTAAAAGAAATAGAAAATAATCTTAATAATGATGAACTGAGATATGATGACATTATGGTTATTCATACTAATCCTAAAGATACAAAAACAGCAGTGGGGAAAGCTAGAGAGTTACTGTTTGATAGAAAAATCAATAATGTTTTAGCTGGTGTAACAACAACTCCTGATGTATTTTTTGAAGAAAATTCTATCGTTTTTACTGGTATTTATAGAGCTAAAGGAAATGAAGCAGCTATGATTTATATAATCAATGCACAAGAATGTTTTGAAGGTAGTGAATTAGATCAAGAAAGAAATATTTTATTTACGGCAATAACAAGAAGCAAAGCATGGGTAAGAGTTCTTGGTTATGGTTCAAATATGAAAAAATTGGAAGAAGAATTTAATCAAATTAAAGTAAATAATTTTTCTCTTAATTTCACATATCCTACTGAAGAAGAACGAAAGAAAATGAAACTTGTTAATAGAGATATGAGTCAAGCAGAAAGGAAAAATACGGAGAGACAAAAGAAAGATTTTATAAAAGCAATTAATATAGATGATAAAGAATTAAAAGAATTAGTAGCTGAATTACCCGAAGAAGCTAAAGAAAAGCTAAAAAGATCATTAGAATCAAATAAGGATGAATAATAAAGTTCATGATTAATCATCAGGACATTTTAAATGATATTCAAACTATGACAACTCAACTGATAAGAGTAGGTTTGTCTGTACAGCAAAACTTTCCAATTTGTAAATCTTTTCCTGATAAAGTATATGAAGTTACTTATGCTAATATGCAAGATTTATCTATTGTTTTGAAAAATAGAAAATATGAAGAAATTTATGATGAGTTAGAATCTAACAATAATTATAATATAAAAATGATTGATGGAGCTTTACTGCAACTTTTATACACATATAAGACAAAAAAATTAATTCGTCACAGATTAGCTTTTTTTCCATCTCCTTATTTAGAGTCTTTTCAAAATGAACCAGAAATTTATGAAGACGATGAAATATATGCTGATATTCTAGAAAAGAATATTATGGCTGTACCGATAAGATTTGATTATGATCCTAATGCTTTTCAAGAAATTGATCATCCTAAATCTCATCTCACTTTAGGACAATTTAAAAATTGTAGAATTCCTGTTTCTTCTCCTATTACACCTAGTTTATTTATTTGTTTTATTTTACGAAATTTTTATAACACTGCTTTTCTAAAGTTTTCCAATGAATTAACATTCCAACATACTTTATTTGATGAAACGATTACTAATCTTGAAAAAAAGCTATTACATATTGCTATTTTTTGAAGCTTGATGATAAAAAATTGTGTTTTTCGCCAATTTTCTAGACAGTTGCTAATATTTTTCTAATTTCTGGGAATACTAACCCTGAATGCAAACAATTAAGTTATAAAAAATCATGTTAGTCAGGGTTTGGTGTGCTTCCTTAGTGGGTATTGATGCGGTAAAAGTTGGGGTAGAAGTAGACGTTGCCGGAGGACTTCCTGCTATCACAATTGTGGGATTACCAGACACCGCCGTACAAGAATCCAGGGAAAGAGTAAAAGCAGCCATTAAAAATTCAGGGTTTGCCTTTCCCGTGCGAAAAATAATTATTAATTTAGCCCCGGCTGACTTACGCAAAGAAGGCCCTTCTTTTGACTTACCCATTAGTGTAGGTGTCTTAACCGCCTCAGAACAAGTAGATGCCCATTTATTGGGGGATTATTTGTTTTTAGGAGAACTCTCCCTAGATGGCAGTTTGCGCCCCGTGACCGGCGTTTTACCCATCGCTGCTAAAGCGCAACAGTTAGGGATCAAAGGGTTAGTAGTGCCGGCGGATAACGCCCAAGAAGCAGCCGTCGTCAAAGGTTTAGCGGTTTATGGTTTCAAACACCTCTCCGATGTTGCTGACTTCCTCTGTCAACCCCAAAACTATCAACCTGTCACCTATCAACCCCCGAAAAAGGATGATTTAAGCCCTATTTTTCCTTTGGATCTCAAAGACGTTAAAGGCCAAACCCACGCCCGTCGCGCCTTAGAAATAGCTGCTTCTGGGGGACATAATTTAATTTTAGTGGGGCCTCCTGGAAGCGGAAAAACCATGTTAGCCAAGCGTTTACCTGGCATTTTACCGCCGTTATCATTCTCTGAGGCGTTAGAAGTGTCTCAGATCCATTCTGTGGCTGGTTTACTGAAAAATAGAGGCTCTTTGATACAAGATCGTCCCTTTCGTAGTCCTCATCATTCTGCGTCGGGGCCGAGTTTAGTGGGAGGGGGAAGTTACCCGAAACCTGGAGAAATTTCTCTTTCTCATCACGGTATCTTATTTTTAGACGAATTAACGGAGTTTAAGCGCAATGTGTTGGAGTTTCTTCGTCAACCGTTAGAAGATGGTTACGTTTCTATCTCTCGTACTCGTCAGTCAGTGACATTTCCTGCACAGTTTACCCTCGTCGCAAGTACGAACCCTTGTCCCTGTGGCTATTTCGGCGATCCCATTCAACGCTGTACTTGTTCCCCCCGTCAACGAGAACAATATTGGGCTAAACTTTCGGGTCCATTGATGGATAGAATTGATTTACAAGTGGCGGTTAACCGTCTCAAACCCGAAGAAATGACGCAACAGGTTACAGGAGAGGGATCGGATAGTATTAGAGAGAGGGTAAAACTAGCCCGCGATCGCGCTCAACATCGGTTTAAGGAGGATACTTCGGTGTCTTGTAATGCACAGATGCAGACATCCCATTTACGGCGTTTTTGTGCGTTGGATGATTCGAGTCGTAACTTATTAGAAGGGGCGATCCGAAAGTTAGGGTTATCTGCAAGGGCCATGGATCGAGTGTTAAAAGTATCTCGTACTATTGCTGATCTTGCTGATGATGACACGGTTAAAAGTTATCATGTTGCTGAGGCGATACAGTATCGAACCATTGACAGAATGCAGTGATTTTTGTGACTTTACCTATAAGTTTGCCACAAATTGAATCATAATCTTGCCGTTACTGTAGCTATTAACCTAATTATATCGTTGAAGTATTGCTACAGTTCTTGTGTACTTTGAACCATAATTTTGCCGAGAGTGGATTTTTGAATAATAAACTTGCCACCAGTATTTGTTTAGTTTGATTATAAAATTGCAAACTTTAACAATAAAATTACTGAAATTAATTTACTAAAAATCAGTAAAGATCAATTTTTTAGTATTTTTGAACTATAAAAATTATGTGACTAGAATTTTAGTGAACACTACCTATTGAGTAGATAAGATTTTAAATACACTATATGTAGTGCTTAGTAGCTATAGAGCAAATCTGAGTCTGTCTGAATTATGTGTTGAAACTTGATTAACCAATTATTAAGAAAAAAATAGACGAAGAGCTTGCTATTTTTTTGTTTTTTGGGTTATCCTATCAAATAGCTTAAAAAAATTTTGTTTTACAATTAACATCTCGACTTTACTTAGATTTAACGTTGAGTAAAGTTGAATATTTACCTCGCTACATCATCTTATTCGGTATTGATTGAAAAAATGAAAAGCAATAACTTAATTGCCTTAAAGTACCAAGATACACTTATTTCTGTTGACCCAACTAATAACTTAGTTAGTCTAACTCAACTTTGGAAAGCTGCTAACAGCCCAAAAAATAGAGATCCTCGACGGTGGACAGAAACAGATGGATCTGCTTTATTTCTGTTGGCACTAGAAAAAAAATTAAATGTCGCTACAAACGACATTTTAAAAACAGTGCGTGGACGCAATGGAGGTACGTGGGGACATTGGCAAGTAGCCTTAGCTTACGCAAAGTATCTTGACCCTAATCTTCATATTCAGGTAAATGAATGGGCAAAACGCTATGTAGAGGAAGAAGTTGATCCCGAAAAGGGAGTTGACCGAGCCGTTAAAAACTGGAAGCGTCAAGGCAAAACCGATAAATGGATTCAAACTCGATTAGAGAATAAGCAAGTTCGCCATCAGTTTACCAGCACATTGCAAGAGCATGGTGCGTCCAAACCTTTCCATTACGCTAATTGTACTAATGCTATTAATAAGCAGGTTTTGGGTGGAACCTCTAAAGAATTAAAGCAAACAATGGGACTGGCAAAAAGTGCCAATTTAAGAGATAACCTTTCAAGAGTGAAAGTTGCAGCTTTAGGATTAGCAGAAGCTTTAGCTGAAGAGGATATCGAAGAAAATCAACGTCAAGGCTATAAGCAGTGCTTACAAAGCTGTGATGAAGCAGGAAACAAAGTTAAACGAGCATTAGCTTAATAATCAAAGCGTTTCGGTAATAAATCGGAATGCTTTTAAGTTTTGTTCGATGGTAAGCGTTCGATGCAATAGGTGACTAGGCGACTCATTTCATCGACCCGTTTACCTAACGCTTCAGTTTTCTTCCTGTCCTTTTGATATTCAGTTTGAAGCTTATCAACGGTTTTTTCTAAAGAATTAATTTTTTCTTCAAACTCTTCGTCGTTTATCTCTAAATGTTTTGCTATTGCTTCTCGTATCACCTGCGCTCTGTCTTTTTCATCCAAGACAGCACGGGCATCTAGTGCCTCCAACATGGTTTGAGACAGTCGAATGGAAATTGTTTTATCTTTACTGGTTCTTGCCATGCTAATGATATTCAAATGAGCTACACTTGAGATACGAGAGATACATCTGAGTTTCCAATGATCTACACACTACCCAAATTTTAACATCGGAGGTTTAATTTATGAGTAATCAGTTCAATCCCAGAGACTGGCAAGCACGGTTTGTAAGGGAATATCAAGCTAATCCACAAAAAAATACACTACTTGAAGGTTGTACCGCAGCAGGAAAAACAGGTGGGGCATTGTACACCTTTGTTTCACTAAGAAGTACCCTCGATTGGGACTTCCTTGTTGTTGTCACACCATCAGAACATCTAAGAAAACAGTATGCTCAAGATGCACATCGGCTTTTTGGCTTAAATCTTTATCATTCTGGAACTGATAATAGGTCAAAAGGATTACCTAACACAAAACAGCTATCAGGAGAGAACTACCAAGGTATCGTCATTAGTTATCAATGGTTAACGAAACGTGAAAATGCTCAAAATTTGGCTAACGATCTACAAAGAAACTGGAAAG
>NZ_PRLH01000129.1 GCF_003013815.1 Cyanothece sp. BG0011
TTCTGAAACTTCTCACAATAATCAATCATCATCCGTTGGACTTTTAGAGAAAGTCTTAGTTTCCGAAGAACAAAATTTAGAAATAGAAAATAGAGAAAAAAACCCGTCACAGTCGTCACAGTCATCACCTGCAAGGGTTACAGAGGATAGCCAACCCATCACAACCCATCACAAAATCCTTGATAGGGGGGAATTAATTAAGCGGATTGATTATGAGATGGCCCAGTTAGGATGGTCAACCAACATCAGGAAAGAATACCTAGTTGCTAAATATGGAGTAAGTTCTCGCAAACGTTTAACCGATGATCAGTTGCTAGAGTTTTACCAACATCTAAAAGACGCTTCATCCACCCCCAGTCAAACCACCCCCCAGTATGAAGTGGGCCAGCTACTAGAAGGATTGATCCCCCATCCCGTAACCGGAACCATGAAGGTAATGGGGAAAGTGGTTTTAGAAAACGGCGATCATTGGTTAAAAGATAAGCAGGGAATAACTTATCCAATATCAGTGATGGAGGGAATAACGGTGTTAAATTAATTAGAAATAGGTGGTACTAATTCAAGAAAAAAGTGATGATTGAAGAAATTAGAAAACGACTAGATGTTTATGATTCAAGTCCGACCGAATGTGATGGGATGACGAGAATTTGTAGTACAATTTTAACGAAGGAGGGAATTAAACATCAGCCAATGTTGGGAAGTGTAGTCTATCAAGAGAAAAAAATAGAACCTCATTTTTGGATTAATTTAGCGAATAATTATTGTATTGATTATCGATTAAGAATGTGGTTAGGAAAAGATAGCAAGATTCCTCATGGGGTATTTAACGTTAAAGATTTTCCGAGGCTAAAGTATCAAGGAAACCCTATTAATTGGGAGCCTTTAACAGCAGAAACTTTATTCATATTGACATTACCGTTTACTATGACCGTTTAGGGAAGTTATCCTACTATTAACATCAGCTATGAAACTTAAATATGTAATTGTTACAGAATGTGAAATTGATATTTCTAAGTACGTTAATCAAATGAAAAGCGATGAAAATCCTGTTAATTTTGAGGACGGGGAAGACGTTTATCTTTGGCTTGAACAGAATACTGATGAAGACTTAGACTCTTTTGATCATATTTGCGATTACGGAAAAACTTATAGAGTTATTAAATGTTATGATAGTAAAAAAAATAACCCCTAGAAAAGACTAGGGGATGGATATTATCCTGTGATAGAATTAACATCAGGTAAAAATTTGCGTTTGATATTCTCAATATCAGTAATCAACTTATCGGCTAAATCACAGGTATCAGAACTTTCATCTAAAATGAATTTAGCATATTGGTCGATGAAAGTTCCGTCATCATCTTGATTTAATTGTACTGGAATGTTAGACAAAGCAAACAAGATAAGCTCTTTGTCTTCATGGCTTAAATTCATAATTAAACTCCAACTTAAATGTCGGTAAGGGGTCTCCCCTTATACGAATGTTAGGGGGAGGGGAATTACCGACCAAAAAATAAACCGACCATAGGGAGTCCTTTTAAACAGGAGATTGTTGTTTTTCAACATATTGTTTAAGTTGTTCAATCGTTACACCACCGCAAGTAGCAATAAAATAAGAACCAGTCCAGAACACAGGTTTTTGTCCATAAAATTGAGTTAAATGATCTGAAAAATCTTTTCTGATTAAACGAGAAGAAACAGTTTTTAAATTAGCAATAAATTTACTAAGTTGAACTTTAGGATTAAACTCAACAAGTAGATGAACATGGTCTGTTTCACCATTAAATTCTACTAATCGACAATCCCATTTACTGCAAGTATCTGTGAAAATTCGTTGCAGACGAGATAGGATGTCAGGGGTAATGACTTTTCTCCGATATTTAGTCACTAAGACAATATGTACGGCAAGTAAGTAAACTGACCTATTTTCTTTACTATAACTATTGTTCATTAACAACGATAAGTGCTACAATAATAGTATTATGATACTGACATTTGAGTACCGAATCAAGCCTAATCAAAAGCAAGCAGAGTGTATAAACCAGTGGTTAGAACTTTTACGTCGTCACTGGAACTATGCGCTAGGTCAGCGTTTGGACTGGTTAAGACGGACTCGATGTGCTATTGATAGATGCAGTTTAATTAGTGAAACCATAGGAGAAATACCAGAAAAAGTTAATTATTACACTCAACAATCAGATTTAAAACAGACAAAAACTCTCTTTCCTGACTACAAAAATATCTACTGCGAAGTTCAACAGATGAATCTTCAAAGATTAGAAAAAGCCTGGAAAAGATGGTTAGTTCCAGATAAAAAAGGTAAAAGAGGAGGGCGACCTAGATTTAAAAAAGCTGGTCAATTAAGGTCTTTTAGTTTTTCGAGAGTTAATCATCCCAAAGCTGTTATCAAGTTTCAAAATAATTGTCTTTGGACAAAAAAATGGGGAGCTATACCAGTTGTAATCCATCGTCCGATTCCTGAAAGTTTTATTCTTAAAACAGCTACAATCGTTAAAAAAGCAGATGGATACTATGTCTGTATTACAGCAGAAGATGAGACGATTCCGAATGTTATTCCCATAGATAATATCAAATCAGCAGTTGGAATTGATGTAGGATTAAAAGAGTTTTTGACTACCAGTCAAGGAAAAACAGTTGCTGTTAAAAAGATTTATCGCAATCGACAAAAGCATTTAGCTCGTCAACAACGTAAATTAGCCAGAAAAAATAAAGGGTCAAAAAACTATGAGAAACAACAAAAAAGAATAGCTTTAACTCATCAAAAAATTGCTAGATATCGAAAAGACTGGCACTACAAAACAGCACATTGGTTGGTCAATAATTATGATTTTATTGCTTGTGAAGACTTAAACATCAAAGGGTTAGCTAAAACTAAATTGGCTAAGAGTATTTTAGATGTCGCTTGGGGAAATTTCTTAACAAAATTAGAAGCAGTGGCGGTAAAACGCGGCGTTTGGTTTGTCAAAGTTAGTCCTCATGGAACGACAGTAAATTGCTCAAGCTGTGGTCATAAAGTTCCGAAAACACTATCAGTTAGATTACATGAATGTCCGAAATGTAATTTGACAATGGATAGGGATGAAAACGCCGCAGTTAATATTATAAAAAAGGCATTGCAAATACATGGGGTGGGTCTCATCCCGTCTGCCTGTGGAGGCTTAGTCAGTGGACAGCCTG
>NZ_PRLH01000013.1 GCF_003013815.1 Cyanothece sp. BG0011
ACTGCTGCTAAGGCTAAAGGGGTATAGCCACTAGGATCTGTGTAATTGGTGGGAGAATTAAAGGTATAACGATATAAATTGAAATCTCCAGCTTGAAAACCAAGGGGGTCTTCACTTATAAACCGTCCTACACTGGCATCGCGATACCTTGCTCCATAATAATCCAACCCAGTCTCATCATCAAATTCTCGTCCCGTGTAACCAAACCGAAACTCAACACTACTATCAGACTCCAGCGTAATATTGCCAAAAGAATCATAAGTAATGTTATTAATAATATTGCCCTCAGAGTCGAGAACTAAACGAATTGACCCCTGATTATCTGTCAAAGCCCAATTAACCTCACCTCCAGCATTTTCAATAGCTATTACTTGGTCAGTCTCCGTCCCATGTAAGAATCTTTCCCGTAAATTTCCGAATCCATCAAAGGTTAAAGCAATATGGTTGTCATCTAAAACAAATCTTTCCACCCTCCCTGTTGCTACACCATCCCCATCCTCATCAACAAACTTAGCAATGCGGCGATCGTAAACATCGTAGATATATTCAGATTCGGTGATAACATTACCGCTACTATCACTGACCACAACCTTCGTTAAGCGATTACGATAATCCCAAGTATATTCAGTTGATCTTGTAGGTTGGGTAGAGGAACGAAACCCAACAAGATAGAAGATTATTCTATCTCTGAAGTTTTAAAATTGAAAAGTTGAAAGGTAAAGGTTTGTTGATACTCATTAAAGCTTTTGTTTTCACAAGCTACTCCCTGAACATTTCATCAAACACACGACGACGTTTATAAGGAGATTCAGGAGAAAGATAACCCCATAAAGATTCCCAATAAAAAAAAGAAACCCCATCAAACCCTTCTTGTCTAACTTTTTCGACTTGCTGTTTAATTTGTTCTATTTTCACAGGATTATTGAGTGTTCCTGATAAAATACCAATACTAACCGATATTTTCTGATGAGCTAACTTTACAGTTGATTCTTGTAATTCTTGATTAAAACTATCCATATCATTGCGATAAACTTGTAAGACCAACTCATCAATCAAACCTTGTTTTATCCAAGTTTTCCAATCTTGTAAATAATTTTGATAGGAAAAAGAGTATGAGTTAGGGGATAAAGAGATCAAAATATTAGGATTTACTGTTTTAAGAGTTGTTACTAAATCTGTCATGAAAGCTGTTAATTTTTTTGCTCTCCAACTCATCCATTGAGCATTATAAGGATTATTCGGTGGATTTTTACCTTTATGTTCTTGTTGATAAAGTTTTATAGTTAATGGATCATATCCTAATTCAACTGGCATCCCGAAATGATCATCTAATTGCACACCATCTACTTGATACTGCATAATAAGTTCTAACATTAATCCCTTAATCAATTGTTGTACTTCAGGATGAAAAGGATTTAACCAAACTAATTGACTCGCTCGTTTTTGATAATTATATTGAATCCAATCTTCTAAAAAGTTTGTTGACTGTTTCTTATTTTTTGTCTTTAGTTCATCCTGAAAAAATGTATTGACAGCACCCTGTTGACTATGGGTTAACCAGTCTGGATGTTTTCTGGCGATTAATGAACTTTTAGGAATCATTAGTCCATACTCAAACCAAGGAATAACTTCTAAACCCCGTTGATGAGATTCTTCAAGAATTACACTTAATACATTAACATTACCGCGAGTCCAGTTTAATAATGGTTCTTGTGACTCTCCAATCATTTCCTTTGCTAAACTACTGGGATAAAAAGTATGACCTCGATTCCAAACAACAGGATAAACTGTATTAAAATGAAGTTCAGATAACTGTTGAATGGCACGGTTAACACTACCTGGAACAAATAAAACAGGACTAGCGACATTAGTTAACCAAACTCCCCGTCTTTCATTAAATGTGGGGGAAGCAATCACTTTTCCTGATGCTTGAAAAATTGATTGCGAAACAAATAGTGCCAATAAAATAGTAAGGGTTAAAGCAAGGCAAATTAAACGATTACGCCAAAGAGAAAAGTTTCTATTCATATGCTCCCCTAATAGCTTTCTGTCTCACTACTTTTCTACTATCCATGACATTTTACTCATACACTATGATAAAATTAATGAAGTCAAGTTAAACTAGATTATGATTTCAATTGGTAACATAACTTGAAAAATAGAGCTTAGATTCTGTAACTGGTTACACTTGATTGCATAAGATCAAAACAAGAGCTTTTGAGTGCGAGAACATCGAGCAATCCGAAACAATAGTAAAAAGCAGAGTTGCAAAACCATATAATACTTTGCTATAATACTGAGTCCGATAGCAATAATGATTATTGTAACTAGCAAACCTCTTCTGGATAAAGACTGTGGCTAATTCTAAGTCTGCACTAAAACGTATTAGAACATCTGAACGCAACCGACTCCGCAATAAAAGCTATAAGTCGGCGGTAAGAACTCTGATGAAAAAGTATTTTCAAGCGGTAGAAGAATATTCCGCGTCCCCAACACCAGAAAACAAAACAGTGGTGGAGCAAAGGATGTCAGCCGCTTATAGTAAAATTGACAAAGCCGTTAAGCGGAGTGTTTTACATCGCAACAATGGAGCCAGAAAAAAAGCCCGTTTAGCCAAAGCACTACAAAAAGTTGCCTCAGCCTCCTAAGCAGGTCAAACCTCGGTTTATAGGTCGTTTTTAAAGCTACAATGAAATGGGGCAACCCATCATTCATTGGGCTTCTTAGATAACCGATAAAAGATAGTTAGATCGATTGATAGGAAAAAAGACAAAAATAAGTCAAGTCCTGAATATCAATGATTAATTATCAATTATCAAATGATATGACCAAATCAGAGGAGACTGATGCAATTAATAGATACCCACGTTCATATTAATTTTGATGTGTTTGAGTCTGATCTCGAAGACATCAAAACTCGTTGGCAACAAGCACAAGTTGTCCACTTAGTGCATTCTTGCGTAGAGCCGAGTGAATTTAAGAGTATTCAGGCTTTAGCTGATCATTTCGGTAACTTATCCTTTGCCGTGGGGTTGCATCCCTTAGACGCTCAAAAATGGACGAATACCACTGAGACGGAAATATTAAACTATGCTAAGTCCGATCAAAGGGTAGTGGCCATTGGGGAAATGGGGTTAGACTTCTATAAAGCCAGTAACCATCAACAACAACAGCAAGTGCTAGAAGCACAACTCAGGATAGCACACCAGTTGCAAAAACCCATTATCATCCATTGTCGAGATGCAGCCCAAAAACTGAAAGATGTTTTAGAATTGTTTTGGCAACAAACAGGCGAAGTTAAAGGCGTTATGCACTGTTGGAGTGGAACACCAGAAGAAACACAATGGTTTTTAGACCTGGGGTTTTACATCAGTTTCAGTGGAGTCGTTACCTTCAAAAACGCCAAGACTATCCAAGACAGTGCAAAAATAGTACCAAACGATCGCCTTTTAATTGAAACCGACTGCCCTTTCCTTGCCCCTGTGCCAAAACGAGGAAAACGGAACGAACCAGCCAATGTTCGCCATGTTGCTGAATTCTTGGCCAAATTACGTGATGTTCCCATCGAAACCTTAGCCCAACAAACCACAGACAACGCTTGTCAACTATTTAACTTATCCCTTGATGATTGACAAGAATACCCCATAAAAACGGCGAATTGAGCAACCTATGACTACTAATCTCATTTATAACTATAATCTACTGCCTGACCTGATTGAAATTCAACATTCAAGTTTTCGTTGGTTTCTTGAAGAAGGTCTAATTGAAGAACTCAATAGCTTTTCCCCCATTACAGACTATACAGGAAAATTAGAATTACACTTTTTAGGAGAAAACTATAAATTAAAGGAACCAAAATACGACGTAGACGAAGCGAAAAGACGAGACGCAAGCTACTCAGTACAAATGTATGTTCCCACCCGTTTAATGAACAAAGAAACGGGAGAAATAAAAGAACAAGAAGTTTTTATCGGGGACTTACCCCTAATGACAGATCGGGGAACCTTTATTATTAACGGTGCAGAACGAGTGATCGTTAATCAGATTGTTCGTTCTCCAGGAGTTTACTATAAAGCAGAAACCGACAAAAACGGACGAAGAACTTACTCTGCATCTTTAATTCCCAACCGAGGCGCATGGTTAAAATTTGAAACCGATAAAAATGGCTTAGTTTGGGTCAGAATTGATAAAACTCGGAAATTATCTGCTCAAGTCCTCTTAAAAGCCATTGGTCTGAGTGATAACGAAATTTTAGATTCTTTGCGTCATCCCGAATTTTACCAAAGAACCCTAGATAAAGAAGGTAACCCCTCAGAAGAAGATGCCTTACTGGAATTGTATCGAAAATTAAGACCAGGGGAACCCCCCACCGTAAGCGGAGGACAACAACTATTAGAATCTCGCTTTTTTGATAGTAAACGTTACGACTTAGGGCGAGTCGGTCGTTATAAACTCAACAAAAAATTACGCTTGAATGCACCAGATACCATTCGAGTGTTGCGTCAAGAAGACATTTTAGCAGCGATCGATTATCTGATTAACCTAGAATTTGATATTGGTAGCGTTGACGACATCGATCACTTAGGTAACCGTCGGGTTAGATCCGTCGGAGAACTGTTACAAAATCAGGTGAGAGTCGGATTGAACCGCTTAGAACGGATTATTCGAGAAAGAATGACCGTTAGCGAATCCGATAGTTTAACCCCTGCTTCTTTGGTTAATCCTAAACCCTTAGTCGCAGCTATCAAAGAATTCTTCGGGTCATCTCAATTGTCCCAATTTATGGATCAAACCAATCCCCTAGCAGAATTAACCCATAAACGGCGGATTTCTGCCCTAGGACCAGGGGGACTCACCAGAGAAAGAGCCGGGTTCGCCGTTCGAGACATTCACCCCTCCCATCATGGGCGTATTTGTCCTGTAGAAACCCCAGAAGGACCGAATGCTGGTTTAATTGGTTCTTTGGCAACCTATGCACGGGTTAACCAATACGGATTTATTGAAACCCCTTACTATCGTGTTGAAGATGGTCGAGTCAGACGCGATTTAGACCCCGTTTACCTAACCGCCGATGAAGAAGACGACTTACGGGTTGCCCCTGGGGATATTAGTACCGATGAAGAAGGGCATATTTTAGGAAATGCCGTTCCGACCCGTTACCGCCAAGAATTCTTCGTTACTACCCCAGACCAGGTAGATTATGTCGCCGTTTCCCCCGTACAGATTATTTCTGTAGCTACTTCAATGATTCCCTTCCTCGAACACGATGATGCTAACCGAGCGTTAATGGGATCTAATATGCAACGGCAAGCCGTACCCTTGTTACGTCCCGAACGGCCTCTCGTGGGAACTGGGTTAGAAGCGCAAGCTGCACGGGACTCTGGGATGGTGATTGTCTCAAGAACCGAAGGCATTGTTACCTATGCTGATGCCAATGAAATCAGAGTCAGAGTAACCGGTCCAGAAGGTCACGAAAAAGTCGGCCAAGAAATTCAATATATCCTGCAAAAATACCAACGGTCTAACCAAGATACCTGTTTAAATCAACGGCCGTTAGTATTTGTGGGAGAAGATGTCGTTCCCGGCCAAGTATTAGCCGATGGTTCAGCCACCGAAGGGGGAGAATTAGCCTTAGGGCAGAACATTTTAGTGGCTTATATGCCCTGGGAAGGCTATAACTACGAAGACGCGATTTTAATTAGTGAACGATTGGTGTATGACGATGTTTATACCAGCATTCACGTCGAAAAATTTGAAATTGAAGCCCGTCAAACTAAACTCGGTCCCGAAGAAATCACCCGCGAAATTCCCAACGTTGGGGAAGATTCCCTGAGAAACCTTGATGAACAAGGAATTATTCGTATTGGTGCTTGGGTAGAAGCAGGAGACATTCTGGTTGGGAAAGTAACCCCTAAAGGAGAATCCGATCAACCCCCAGAAGAAAAACTCTTAAGAGCTATTTTCGGTGAAAAAGCCAGAGATGTACGAGATAACTCCTTGAGGGTTCCCAATGGAGAAAAAGGTCGGGTCGTAGATGTGAGAGTATTTACCCGTGAACAAGGAGACGAATTACCCCCAGGAGCCAATATGGTGGTCAGGGTTTATGTTGCTCAAAAACGCAAGATCCAAGTTGGGGATAAAATGGCAGGTCGTCACGGGAATAAAGGGATTATCTCCCGTATTTTACCTGTTGAAGATATGCCCTATTTACCGGATGGTCGTCCCATGGATATCGTTTTAAACCCCCTGGGTGTTCCTTCACGGATGAACGTGGGACAAGTGTTTGAATGCCTTCTCGGTTGGGCAGGAGAAAACTTAGGGGTACGGTTTAAGATCACTCCCTTTGACGAGATGTATGGAGAAGAATCTTCTCGGAAAACCGTTCACGGATTATTAGAAAAAGCAACTAAAAAACCTCGCAAAGACTGGGTATATAATACCGATCATCCCGGAAAAATAGACGTTTATGACGGACGTACCGGAGAAAAATTTGATCGTCCTGTGACTGTGGGTCAAGCCTATATGCTGAAACTGGTTCACCTAGTGGATGATAAAATTCATGCTCGTTCTACCGGTCCATACTCCTTGGTAACTCAGCAACCTCTTGGTGGTAAAGCGCAACAAGGGGGACAACGGTTCGGAGAAATGGAAGTATGGGCATTAGAAGCTTATGGGGCTGCCTATACCCTGCAAGAACTGTTAACGGTTAAATCTGACGATATGCAGGGACGAAATGAAGCCTTAAACGCCATTGTCAAAGGTAAACCCATTCCCCGTCCAGGAACTCCCGAATCCTTTAAAGTGTTAATGCGAGAATTACAATCGTTAGGACTAGATATTGCCGTTCACAAAGTAGAAACTGCCGACGATGGAACCAGTCGAGATGTAGAAGTTGACCTGATGATCGATAGTCAACGTCGCGCGCCGAACCGTCCTACTTATGAATCTTTAACTAGCGAGGATCTCGAAGAAGAAGAAGTGTAAACAGTTAGCAGTGACCAGTGGATAATTAATAGTTAAGTCTGACAATTAGAATCAGTTATTAACTATTAATTATCAATTACCAACTATCAACTATTCATTAACAACTGAAATGACATTCTATAACCAAATTGTTGACAAAGGCCGTTTAAAGAAATTAATTTCTTGGGCGTATCGAAATTATGGTGCAGCCCGTAGCTCTCAAGTAGCAGATAACTTAAAAGATTTAGGCTTTCGCTATGCCACAAGAGCCGGTGTTTCTATTAGTATCGATGATTTAACCGTTCCCCCCACCAAACGGGGAATGCTCGATAGTGCTGAAAAAGAAATTAACAGCACAGAGGCTAGATATGCTCGGGGAGAAATTACTGAGGTTGAACGTTTCCAAAAAGTAATTGATACCTGGAATAGTACCTCAGAAGAATTGAAAGACGAGGTGGTTAGGAACTTTCGACAAACTGATCCGTTGAACTCCGTTTATATGATGGCCTTTTCTGGGGCGCGGGGTAACATGAGCCAAGTGCGTCAGTTAGTGGGAATGCGGGGGTTAATGGCAGATCCCCAAGGACAAATTATTGACCAACCTATCAAAACGAATTTCCGTGAAGGGTTAACCGTAACAGAATATGTGATCTCCTCCTATGGAGCGCGCAAAGGATTAGTTGATACCGCCTTGAGAACAGCCGACTCAGGGTATTTAACCCGACGGTTAGTAGACGTTTCCCAAGATGTCATTGTCAGAGAAATCGACTGTGGAACCCGCAGAGGGTTGAAAGTAACTGCTATGAAAGACGGCGATCGCGTCAAAATTGCCCTAGGCGATCGCCTTCTAGGACGAGTGTTAGCCGAAGACGTGATGGTAGGAGACGAAGTTATCGCCTCTCGCAACCAATCCATCGATGCAGCCTTAGCCGCGAAAATCGGTGAGAGTGTTGAATCAGTGATGGTGCGATCGCCCCTAACCTGTGAAGCAGCGCGATCGGTTTGTCGGTGCTGTTATGGTTGGAGTTTAGCCACAGGGCGAGCAGTAGACTTAGGAGAAGCTGTCGGGATTATTGCCGCTCAGTCCATTGGGGAACCGGGAACTCAGTTAACCATGCGGACGTTCCACACAGGGGGTGTGTTTACCGGAGAAGTCGCTGAACAAATCAAAGCCCCTGATAATGGAACCGTCAAATGGGGTAAAGGATTAAGTACCCGTAAAGTTAGAACTCGTCACGGAGAAGACGCTTTCCAAGTGGAACTAGCAGGGGACTTAATTTGGACTCCCACCGGTAGTGGGAAGAAAATGACCTATTCTGTGACCCCTGGCTCAGTTCTCTTTGCAGCCGATGGGGATACCGTTGAAAAAGACAAAATGTTAGCTGAAGTCACCGCAGCTAAGTCAACTCGCTCAACAGAACGAGCCACCAAAGACGTATCTACTGACTTAGCAGGGGAAGTCTTCTTTGCCAACTTGATCGCAGAAGAAAAAACTGACCGCCAGGGAAATACCACCCATATTGCCCAAAGAGGGGGACTGGTTTGGGTGTTATCAGGGGAAGTCTATAACTTACCGCCAGGGGCTGAACCTGTGGTGTCTAATGGAGATGACGTAACAGAAGGCACGGTGTTAGCAGAAACGAAGTTGGTTTCTATTAACGGGGGTGTGGTTCGTTATCAACCCCAAAGCCGTGAAATTGACATTATTACCGCTTCTGTATTATTGGATCAAGCTGAAGTTCGCAAAGAAAGTACAGGCGGCCACGAGCAATACGTCATTTATACAGCAGATGGTCAACGGTTCTTATTAAAAGCCACCCCCGAAACCAAAGTACAAAACCACGCCATTATCGCCGAATTGATCGACGATCGCTATCAAACCAGTACCGGGGGAATGTTACGGTACGGTGGCATTGAGGTGGCCAAAGGCAGTCGTAAAACCGGTTACGAAGTGCTGCAAGGAGGAACCTTGTTATGGGTTCCAGAAGAAACCCACGAAGTTAATAAAGATATCTCTTTGTTAGTCGTCGAAGATGGACAATATGTCGAAGCCGGAACCGAAGTAGTCAAAGACATCTTCTGTCAATCCTCTGGCGTGATCGAAGTCGTACAGAAAAATGATATTCTCCGAGAAATTATTATTAAACCAGGAGAATTTCATTTAGATGTCGATCCCGATGAAGTATCCTTGAAAAACGAAGACTTGATTCCCCCAGGCACCGAAGTTTTACCTGGCGTAGTAACAGAGGAGCTACGTCAAGTCGAATGGATTGAAAGTACCGAAGGAATGGGGTTATTACTGCGTCCTGTGGAAGAATACCCCGTAAGTAACGAACCGGCAGCCCCCTCCCAAGGGTCGATTAATGAAGAAGAAGTAGGACGACACATTGAACTGCGATCAGTCCAACGACTCTTTTTCAAAGATGGAGAACGGGTAAAATCCGTAGATGGAATTCACCTGTTAAGTACCCAATTGGTGCTAGAAATTGAAACTGAAACAGAACAAGCGGCCGCTAATTTAGCAGCAGATATCGAACTCAAAAATGACGAAGAAGAAGATTGTCAACGGCTACAGTTAGTTATCTTAGAATCTCTAATTCTACGTCGGGATCTTGATACCGATCCTCATGGTGGCACCATTAAAACCAGTGTGTTAGTCACCGACGGAGATCAAATCGCGCCGGGAGACGTAGTGGCCAAAACAGAAATTCAGTGTCGAGAAGAAGGGGAAGTTCGAGGTATCCGAAGTGGACTAGAAGCGGTGCGACGGGTGTTAATTGTCCGAGACGAAGACTTAGAGATGATTACCATCAAAGAGAAGCCAACAGTAGCCAAAGATGATTTAATTGTTGCTGGTACTGAATTAGCCCCAGGGGTGACGGCCACAGAGTCAGGTTTAGTCGTAGGCATTAATGAAGTTGAAGAAGGTTATGCCATCAGATTACGCTTAGCTCGTCCTTATCGGGTTTCTCCTGGAGCCATTTTACATATTGCTGATGGCGATCTGGTACAACGAGGGGATAATCTGGTGTTACTGGTGTATGAACGGGCGAAAACCGGTGACATTATCCAAGGTTTACCGAGAATTGAGGAATTATTAGAAGCGCGTAAGCCAAAAGAAGCTTGTGTTCTTTCTCGCAAGCCAGGGGTTTGTCAGGTTGAATATTTAGAGGATGAAAGCGTTGATGTCAAAGTCATTGAGGATGATGGCACTGTTAGCGAATATCCCATTCTACTCAATCAAAACGTCATTGTTTCTGATAATCAACGGGTCGATGTGGGTGAGCATTTAACTGACGGTCCAGCGAATCCTCACGAATTATTAGAAGTCTTCTTTGACTACTATGTAGACAAAAAAGGAGTTTACGAAGCAGCCTTAATCGGTTTGCAAGCAGCCCAGAAATTCTTAGTCGATCAAGTACAGAGTGTTTATCAGTCCCAAGGCATTGATATTTCTGACAAACACATTGAAGTGATTGTGCGTCAGATGACCGCTAAAGTTCGGGTGGATGATGGGGGAGATACCACCATGTTACCTGGGGAATTAGTGGAATTACGGCAAATTGAACAGGTCAATGAAGCCATGGCCATTACTGGCGGTGCGCCGGCTCGATATACCCCTGTGTTGTTGGGGATTACTAAAGCCTCTCTGAACACTGATAGTTTCATTAGTGCGGCTTCTTTCCAAGAGACAACCCGTGTCTTAACTGAGGCAGCGATCGAGGGTAAATCTGACTGGTTACGGGGTCTTAAAGAGAACGTGATTATCGGTCGTTTGATCCCTGCAGGAACGGGGTTTAATGCTCATGAAGAGATGGTGATGGGAACCCTAGATAATGGGGAAGAAAGCCTCAATAATCGTTATGGACAAGGGGACCGAGACAACAAAAATGGTGATCAAAAACCCCCTAATCGTTTAATTGGGGCAACTCTTGATGAGGTGGATGAGAATATGATCTTAGATGATAATATTGCTCGTGCCTACACAGAAGCTGATCCCCCTTGGTCCGTTGAATCGGAAGAGGATAAGGATGATCAAACGAAAAAGTAGAGGATATTAAACCTCTTTGAAAGAGTGAGCTTCTTGTCTCACTTAACCCCTCTATTTTCTAGAGGGGTTTTTAATATTGGGATTTTGTTGATAACTGAATTTACAATTGATTTCTTCAAACTCTAATATCTGTGTCACTACTCCCACTAACAATGGTTCCATCTTTACTGATAGCAACTTTACTAACAGACTTAAAATGACCTTTAAGAGTACGTAATAACTCTCCTGTTTCTATATTCCATACTTTAATATTCCCACCACTACCATAAGTAATTAATTGTTTATTATCAGGAATAAAATCAACACATTTCACAACATGAGGATAAAGATCATATTTCGCTAAATTCAACGCTTCGGTAACAAAATCTCTACGAATTTTATCTAGAAAATTTTTAGTAATTTCTTGCTCATTAATGGTCTTAATAACCACATAATTTCCCTTTTTATCCTGACCTAAATACGTTAAGCAAAAACCTCCTTTTCCTATTGGTTTTATGATAGTATAGCGACCATTATCTAACCGATGTCCAGCATTCCAACCCGTCATAACCAATCAAGCAAACCTTTAATCATTACCCTCCATTGTAGGCATTTTTCCCCTAAAATTGCTCTAAACTGTGTCTAGGTTGAAAACAGTAGTTTATGAAGATACATGATCTAAAATATGTTATGGTGGGAGTCAAAGATAAAACAGGTTAGCTGTTATAAATTTTTGTTAGAAGGAGTAATGAACTTAAAAATTCGGATAAATAAACAATTACTCCGAACTATCTTTTTTTCGGGGATAGTATTGGGATTAATCAGTTGTCAAGCATGGCCACAGAAAAAGCAAAATAAAGAATTAGCTATTATTGTCAACCATGCTGATCCTTTAAGTGTTCAAATTGGTCAATATTATCGTCAAAAGCGCAATATTCCAGCCGATCATGTTATTGAAGTTATTTTTGATCCTAGCGTTACTAACTTATCATCCGAAGACTTTGCACGCATTAAACAAGAAGTGGACGCTTTAACGCCTCCTGAAGTGAAAGGATATGCTTTAACTTGGACAAAACCCTATCGAGTCGATTGTATGTCCATTACCAGTGCTTTTGCTTTGGGGTTTGATACCCGTCACTGTGCTAAAGGATGTCAAGCGATCGCTCCTAATCCTTACTTTAATAGTAACCGTTCTGAACCCTTTCTAGATTTTGGAATTCGTCCAACTATGACCATTGCTGCCACCAGTTTTGAGGAGGCAAAAGCATTAATTGATCGCGGTGTCGCTTCAGATAATACCCATCCTCAAGGGACAGCTTATTTAATGGATACCAAAGATAAAGCCCGTAATGTGCGCTCTAATTTCTATTCAACTATTACAAAACAATTGTCGTCAAGAATTCCCATTGAAGTCATTAAAAGTAATGTTTTAAAAGATAAAAATGATGTTTTATTTTATTTCACGGGAGTGAGTAAAGTAAGAGGATTAGAAAGCAATACTTTTTTACCAGGGGCGATGGCTGATCATCTCACATCTTTTGGGGGGAAACTCACCGATAGTGGTCAAATGAGTAGTATGGAGTGGTTAAAAGCCGGTGCAACCGGTAGTTATGGAGCCGTCGTCGAACCCTGTAACTTTGTGCAAAAATTCCCCCATCCTGGGGTTGCCATGTATCATTACTTGCAAGGAGATAACTTATTACACGCTTATTGGAAAAGTGTCGGTTGGGTTGGCCAAGGAATCTTTATTGGAGAACCCTTAGCCCGCCCTTTCGGAAATGCTGATGACAATTAGTATCAGTGGTTTTTAGCTTTTTTTATTGCCATGGCCAGGACAAGGGAGAGGGGAAACGGAGCGATCCAACCATCCAGCAGCTTGATTAATATGGGCTAACGCTTCATCAGGTTGATTGTTGAGTAAAAAGACAAGAGCCGTTGCCAGTTGCTGTTTAGCTTGTGCTTGGCGATCGCCTTTTAAACGGTGCCAATCATTGGGAGTAATGCTTAACTGTTGTGCTAAAATTTGAGCCAATTCTAGAGAAGAGTTGGATTGTAATGACTCGGTTTGAAAAACTTGAGACATAGAAGACATGGTTCAGTTTAAGATAGTAACAGAGCAACTGTAATATTGCCCCTTCTTAAGTTTAACTAATAATTGTAGCGAGAATGCCCTCCATTGAATCCAATCAGTCCCCAAACCCTGACGAAGAATTTGAAACCGCTTTGATGGAAGTCGAGCGATCGCTGCTTAAACTCAAAGAACGCTACAAAGAAGTAGAGCAGGCACAAAAGCAAAAATTAAACTTAGAAGAGAGATTAAACACCGTTTCCCCCCAAGACACCGCCGAGGTTCAAAAGATTAACGAAGAACTGCAACAATTAACGATTACCTTAGAAAGTAACTTATTAACCGAAGACGATGTAAAAACCCTTTTATGGGAAGGCATTCGTCAAGGATTATTAGGGGAAGTTTTTTGGCAAATTATTCGCTTTGGTGGGTTAGGAATTATCTTAGGATGGTTGTTGAAAACTTGGGCAGGTTAAAATAGACAAAGCAGATAAACGAGCAAAAATTCATGAAAACAAAACGAGAAATATGGCAATGTGTAGAAGGGTGTGGGGCTTGTTGTAACTTAGATCCCAGCGATCGCCCTGACTTAGAAGACTATTTAACCCCAGAAGAATTAGAGCATTATTTAAGTTTAGTGGGAGAAGATGGATGGTGTATTCATTTTGACCATGAAACGCGAAAATGTTTAATTTATGAACAACGTCCCCGTTTTTGTCGGGTACAACCTGATACATTCGAGGCAATGTATGACATTGACTCCTCTGACTTTAACGAATTTGCCATTGATTGTTGTCGCCAACAAATCGAGGGAGTTTACGGAGCTAAAAGTCCCGAGATGAAACATTATAATAGAGGAATCACACAATATAACTCACCAAAGTAAGGAGGTTGGCCTATCGATACCATCTACGGAAACCTGCAAGGGTTAAAACCCAATCAAATCAAGCAGTTAAAACGACTTTATCATCAAAAACTACGGGGCGATCGCTTCACGTCTCCAGAGTTTGCCCAAAGACTGGCTGCCGTCAGTTCGGATCTAGGCCAAGGGGTATGCGCTTATATTAACCGTCGTGGCCAAGTGATTCGGGTCGGAGTGGGAACCCCTCGACAAACCCAAATACCAGCCCTAGAATTACCGCGTTACGGGGCAGAACGACTTTCAGGGATTCGCTGCATTGCCACCCAACTCAAAGCTGATCCCCCTAAAGAGTCCAGTTTAACGGCCATGGTACTCCAACGTTTAGATACCTTAGTCCTCCTGTCCGTTACCTCAGAAGGTAAAATGCGACGAGGGGGTGGGGCAACTGGATTTGTTAAAGAAGCCTATATTGCCCATTTACTGCCCGCTTCAGAGTTCAACCCCAACCATGCTTATTATTGGACAGTTTCCCCCCCCATGACCCTGGAAACCCTCTCAGAACAGGACTTTTTAGGATTAGTCGAAGGATTAGAAGCGGAGTTTCGTCGGGAATATGTCGCCCAACAAGTCGAAGGAGATCACGAAAGGGTACTCATCGTCGGGTTACAAACAGGCAAAATGAGCGATCGCGCCTTTGCTGACGAGTTAGCCGAAGTAGAACGACTCGTAGAAACCGCCGGCGGGGAAACCGTCGAAACCATCCAACAAAAACGTTCTCATCCCCATCCTCAAACCCTTGTTGGCAAGGGAAAGGTAGAAGAAATTGCCTTACGGGTGCAAACCTTGGGGGCTAATTTAGTGGTGTTTAGTATCGACTTATCCCCGGCCCAAGTCCGAAACCTAGAGACTCAATTAGGAGTTAAAGTCATTGATCGAACTGAGGTGA
Source organism: Cyanothece sp. BG0011 (assembly GCF_003013815.1). GTDB lineage: Bacteria > Cyanobacteriota > Cyanobacteriia > Cyanobacteriales > Microcystaceae > Crocosphaera. The sequence goes on from NZ_PRLH01000013.1 coordinate 14,870, forward strand.
TTTTAGATATTTTTGCCCAACGGGCCCAGTCTCGTGCCGGGAAGTTACAAGTCGAGTTAGCCCAGTTAGAATATATGTTGCCTCGGTTAGTGGGTCGGGGTCAAGCCATGTCTCGTTTGGGCGGTGGTATTGGCACCAGAGGACCTGGGGAAACTAAATTAGAAACGGAACGTCGAGCCATTCAACGGCGTATTTCTCGCTTACAACAAGAAGTCAATAAGTTACAATCTCATCGTTCCCGTCTGCGTCAACAACGTCAAAAACAGGAAGTTCCTACCATTGCCATCGTCGGTTATACCAATGCCGGTAAGTCTACATTGCTCAATGGGTTAACCAATGCAGAAGTGTACACCGCCGATCAATTATTTGCCACCCTCGATCCGACCACTCGTCGTTTATCGGGTGTTGATAATCAGACAGGACAACCTTACACTTTTTTGTTGACAGATACAGTGGGATTTATTCATGAGTTACCCCCGTCTTTAGTGGATGCGTTTCGGGCAACTTTAGAAGAGGTAACAGAAGCGGATGCTTTATTACATTTGGTTGATTTATCTCACCCGGCCTGGCAACATCAGATACAGTCTGTAATGACTATTTTACAGGAAATGCCTTTAGTTCCTGGCCCTATTTTATTAGTCTTTAATAAGATTGATACCGTCGATGGAGAAAGGTTACGGATTGCACAAGAAGAATATCCTTTAGCTGTGTTTATTTCTGCGAGTGAAAGATTAGGGTTAGAAACGTTACGCCATAAATTGGGTCAGTTGGTTCAATATGCCTTAAATAATTCTAGTTTGTGATCTCAGACTTCTCCTAATCTAAACTAGCTAATTTAATCGAAGGTGAAAGATGTGAGTTATAGTTACGGTGAATTATCTCTTTAGTGTGAGAAGTAAAGACACTCTAATCAGCTATGAAAAAGGTACAAATTTATACAGATGGGGCTTGTTCTGGTAATCCAGGAAAAGGGGGTTATGGCATTATTTTAGTGTATAACGAACACCGAAAAGAACTGTCAGGGGGGTATCGTTTGACCACCAATAACCGTATGGAAATGATGGCCGCTATTATCGGTTTAGAAGCTTTAAAAATGCCCTGTGAGGTCAGTTTATATACGGATTCTCGTTATTTAGTCGATGCCATCACTAAAGGATGGGCAAAAAAATGGCAAGCCAACGGTTGGAAAAGAAATACAAAAGAAACGGCAAAAAATCCCGATTTATGGCAAAAATTATTAACCTTATGTGAAGAACATGAGGTAAAATTTATTTGGGTCAAAGGTCATGCCGGACACTCGGAGAATGAACAATGCGATCGCCTAGCTGTGACAGCAGCCCAACAATCAGAATTGGCTATTGATGAAATCTATGAACAGCAGTAACCTGGCTGTTACAAACTTTAATTGATAAAAAACTGAAAGCAATTCCCTTGCTTGTACAATAATAAATGGAAGATTGGAAGAAACCTATGAATGATAATGCGACCTCTACGCAGCGCAACGCTGATAAAGTAGAAATCTCTATTAACCTTGATGCAGAAGTCCTTGAACAACTGCAACACCTCACCAATGACCCTAGTCGCATTATTGAAACAGCGATTAAGCAGTGGTTAAATGGAGAACGAAACAGAGATGATGATTTAACCCGTACGTTTCGTCGTAACCCTCCCTTACCACCGCGAGGGGAATGGAATGATTAAACCAGTTATTAATTGACCTGACCAAGCAACAAAGGGCGCGAAGTTTGCGCCCCTTATTGAGATGAAATAGAGAAGGGAAGTATCACAACAATCCATAAGCTGCATAGTGAAAGGGCTAAATTCTTAACCTAACAACCTCCTAGTAGTATAATAGGTAAGATTAAGAAAGATTAAGTTTTTCTTGATATCAGGTTTAAATAAGGAGATCCAACAGCGAATGCAGCAACCCATGACTGTGAAGCGACCAGAACCAAAAGTGGTCGACCTACCTTTTACGTTACAAGATATTAGAGAAGCTATTCCTCCCCATTGTTTTGAATCATCTGCCATTAAATCCTTGGCTTATTTTTTTTGGGATATTTTCGTCATATCTGTTCTCTATGCGATCGCTTATTCAATAGATTCTTGGTTTTTTTGGCCAATTTTTTGGGTCATGCAAGGTACCATGTTTTGGGCATTATTTGTCGTTGGACATGATTGTGGTCATGGTTCTTTTTCTCGCTACAAATGGTTAAATAATCTTATTGGTCATCTGTCTCATACGCCCATTTTAGTTCCGTTTCACGGTTGGCGTATTAGTCATCGCACTCATCATAAAAATACTGGTAATATCGATACGGATGAAAGTTGGTATCCTATCACAGAATCTAAATACAATGAGATGGGATGGATAGAAAAGTTTGCCCGTTTTAAATTGGTTTTATTCCTTTATCCTCTTTATTTATTTAAGCGTTCTCCAGGAAGAAAAGGCAGTCATTTTGATCCTAAAAGTGACCTGTTTCGTCCCTCTGAAAAATGGGATGTTTTAACCAGTACCATTTGCTTGATTGGTATGTTAGCTTTGTTAGGATTTCTAACTTATCAATTCGGCTTTTTGTGGTTACTTAAATATTATTTGGGACCTTATGTTGTTTTTGTGATGTGGTTAGATTTAGTCACTTTTTTACACCATACTGATCCTGATGTTCCTTGGTATCGTGGCAAAGATTGGTACTTTTTAAAAGGGGCTTTATCTACGGTAGATCATGATTATGGATTTATCAATGATATCCATCATAATATTGGGACTCATGTTGCTCATCATATCTTTTTAACCATGCCTCACTACCATTTAAAAACGGCAACAGAAGCGATTAAACCCGTTTTAGGAGAGTATTATCGTAAGTCAGATTACTCCATTTTAGAGGCATTTATTCGGGGTTACAATATTTGTCACGTGGTTCCCGATGAAGGTGGAAAAGTTTACTGTGAATCTAGAGAGTTTTAAGTTTTAATTCTTGATTTCTAGTTACCAAAAAACGTAATTAAATTAATCAATAAAAGGGAAGGTATTTAATCAGTATCTTCCTTTTTTTATAAGATAAAGATATTATAGTAAGGTGGGGAGTGCATCAGCCTACTTCAATTAAAAGGTTAATTAATATGAAATATCCTGAGATGCGTCAAGAGTTATTATTATCTATAAAAATTTTATCTGATCTTGAATATCAAAAACAAAATTGGTTAAACAATACTAACGGTGAACATGATTGTTTTGACTATGTTATCCATTTTTTGTATGATCAAGCTAGTTTTGATGAAGATCCAGAAACAACAATTGGCTTATTTGTTAAAAATGAGGAAGAAATAATAAGTATTATTAAAGTGATAGAAAGTTTAGAAAAATTGTTTGAAACATTGGGAACAAATGCCTCGGATTCAGATTATATTAATTCGCAACAATGGAGAAATGTTATTATAAATGCTAAGAAAGCTTTGCAAATATTAGAGAAATAGCAATTATTACTTTGTAGGTTAGGTTTCGTTCCTTAACCCAACAGAATGCTTTATTTATGAAAGCGATCGCATTTCTATAATCGTTTATTCTTGGTAGGAATATGAGTATTAATTTAACCGAGAAAGCAGCATACGCTGCAATGTATGCCTATTTGGTCAAGGTATATGAAATGACACAATCTGACGATATAGGGGGTTTACTTGGCAGTATGAGTACACTATCTGATGGCAAAACTGTCGATCCTGCTATTTGGGATGATTGGTTACAGTGTATAGATGAAGTTAAACAAAATAAGGTTGATATAAAACTGCGACTAAAATAATAGGTGAAGAAAAAATTATCTTTTCTTATTGCAAAATATAAGGAAAACATAAATTTCACGCTTACTGAGAGTTGAAAATTTATCGTTACCCTAGAATTGAAGAAACAATATTAATGGGATCAGCAAAACAGACTGATCATCGATGATAGTCAAATATGATACAACTCTCTTCAAAACCAGAATCAAAAACCCCTCAACCCTCCGTAGAAACCGTTACCCTTGATGTACAAGGAATGAAATGTGCAGGTTGTGTGAGTGCAGTAGAAAGACAACTGACGCAACAGTCTGGGGTGATCTCAGCTTGCGTTAATTTAATCACAGAAGTAGCAGTCATTGACTATGAACCCGAAACCATTCAACCCGACACATTAGCTGAAAAATTAACGAAAATAGGCTTTCCTTCTGATATTCGTAGCGCACAAACCTTAACCCCTCAGCAAGTTCATCTTAATCAAACTCAACGACGAGAAGAAGAAGCAAAACAACAAAAAATAAATCTTATTACCGCAGCCATTTTATTAATATTTTCAACATTAGGGCATTTAGAACATTTCGGCGGTCCAACCATTCCTATTATTAGTAATTTATGGTTTCATTGGGGACTAGCAACGTTAGCCATACTTATTCCTGGCCGAGAAATTATTATTGATGGTTGGCGAGGACTATCCCACGGCATGGCTAACATGAATACGTTAGTGGGTTTGGGAACCCTCAGTGCCTATATTACTAGCTGTGTAGCGTTTCTTGTGCCTAGTTTGGGTTGGGAATGCTTTTTTGATGAACCGGTGATGTTGTTAGGGTTTATTCTTCTGGGCCGTACCCTTGAAAAACAAGCCAGAAACCGCGCGTCTTCGGCTTTAGAAGCCTTAATGGCCTTACAACCAACTATGGCCCGGTTGGTGGGTGATCCCTTCTCTGATGATAGTTCTAGCATAGAAATTCCTGTCGAACAAGTGAGGGTAGGGGAATATGTCAAAGTCTTACCAGGGGAAAAAATACCCGTTGATGGAGAGATTGTTAAAGGAAAAACTGCCATTGATGAATCTTTGGTAACAGGGGAATCGGTTCCCGTGGCTAAAGAACCCGGCGAGAAAGCGATCGCAGGAACCCTTAACCAGTCTGGGGTGATTACTCTCAAAACCACCGAAGTCGGAGAAAATACCACGTTAGCCCAAATTATCACCTCAGTAGAAACGGCACAAACAAGAAAGGCCCCTATTCAACAGTTAGCTGATACGGTAGCCGGATATTTCGCTTACGGGGTGATGGGTTTAGCGTTATTAACTTTTCTCTTTTGGTTCACTATAGGAACAAATTTATATCCCCAAGTCTTAAACCCAAGTCACACAGAGATGGCCATGGGGTCAACCTCTCCCATGTTATTGAGTCTCAAACTAGCGATCGCTGTTTTAGTAGTAGCTTGTCCTTGCGCGTTGGGTTTGGCCACTCCTACCGCCATTTTAGTGGGAACTAGCATCGGATCAGAAAGGGGACTATTAATTAAAGGGGGAGATGTCCTCGAAAAAGTTCATCAACTCGATGGGGTGATCTTTGATAAAACCGGAACCCTTACGGTTGGTCATCCTAGCGTCACCGATTATTTTACGTTTGACGGCATGAGTTCTCACTCTTTGTTACAGTTAGCTGCAACAGTTGAAAGTGGGGCTAATCATCCCCTAGGAATAGCTATCTTAGAAAAAGCCGAACAAGAAGGATTATCTTTACTTCAGGCTGAAGATTTTCAAACCGAAGCCGGATCAGGAGTTCAAGCGACGGTAGAAGGGAAAACCATCTGGTTAGGCAATGAGGGATGGTTAAAAGAGAAGGGTTTAAGGGTTGAGAAAGACCAAAAGAATAAGATTAACGAGTTAACCCAAGCAGGAAAAACGGTGGTTTATTTGGGGGTAGAAGGGTCAATTAAAGGCGTTTTAGCCCTCAAAGATAATCTTAGACCTGATGCCAAGAAAACCGTCTCAGAATTGCAAAAACGGGGCTTAGAGGTGATCTTGTTAACGGGGGATCATCCCCAAGTTGCTCAAAGCATTGCTACCCAGTTGAATATTAGTCAAGTGTTTGCTGAAATTAGACCCAGTGGTAAAGCAGACAAAGTTGAAGAAATACAGAAAAGTCGAAAAGTGGCTATGGTAGGGGATGGCATTAATGATGCACCGGCCTTAGCTCAAGCGAATTTAGGAATATCCTTACAAGGGTCTACAGAAGTCGCCATGGAAACCGCCGATATTGTACTGATGAGCGATCGCCTTTATGATGTCATCACAGCGATGGACCTTAGTTTAGGGACGTTTAGAAAAATTCGTCAAAATCTAATGTGGGCTTTAGGCTATAATACACTTGCCATTCCTATTGCTGCAGGAATCTTATTACCCAGTTTTGGAGTGATCCTCAGTCCTGCACTGGCTGCGGGTTTAATGGCGTTTAGTTCGGTTACGGTGGTAACTAATTCTTTACTCCTTCGTTATCAATTCCGCCAGTAAAAGCATGAGACAATGGTCAAAGGTTTTGAGTGGGGTGTTAACCTTAGCAAAACCAATCAACAACCATGATAGAAAAGGTTAAGATCGTGTGAGTTGGTTCCCTTTCCTGAGACAATTGTAAGCACTTTAATTGAAACTTGGTTTAGCGATGGCTGAAAAATCTGTACTCCCTCAACGAGAACATTTCTTGATTATCGAGGATGATAAAGGCAGACAAGAAATACTTTTGCGAGAACCTACCTATAGTTTAGGTCGCTCTCACGATTGCGATATTCGTCTTCGTTCTCAGTTTGTCTCTCGCCATCATGCTACCCTGTATCGACGCATTCGAGGAGATGGCTCAAGTTACTATAGCATTGTTGATGGGGATCTAGAAGGGAAACGGAGTGTTAATGGCTTGTTAATCAATCAAGCTAAGATTAAGCAAGCATCCCACGATCTCCAAGATGGGGATGAAATTGTCTTTGGACCTCAGGTGTTTGCCATTTATCAGTATCGTCAACGAGATAAATTCCCCACCCTACCCAGTAATGATCCCTTCGATATTACTCTCATTGACCCTGCGATGATGGATTATGATGACGATACTAAAGAATATGATTAACTAGGAATAGCCGTAATAGCACGCCATTGTTGACTTTGTTTTAATGCGGTTTGTAGTTCTTGAAATCGTTGTTGACAGTGGTTATTAGGGTTTAAGGGGAGTTCGTCATTTTTCACCACGAAGGTGACAGGAACCTCATTTTTTTTAGCCACGGTGCTTTCAATTAAAATTTCGATACTGACTATTTTAGAAAAGGGGACTTTTCCGGGGGTTTCTTTGGCCATGAGATAATCAGTCGCTTGATAAACGATGCCAAAATCACAGGATTCTAATACTTCACTCAGGAGGGTAGGAACCTGTTCTACCGTAGCATTAGCGACGAAAGAAGATGTATAGCGAGCCATAACTGTTATTCCTATAGATAGATTATTGACTAGACTGCGGCCATCTTATAAAAATGAATCATTTTCGACAACTGATAGGACAACCAAGTGCGGTTGCTTTATTACAACAGGCGATCGCTAAAAACCGTATTGCTCCGGCCTATCTTTTTGCTGGCCCTCATGGGGTTGGACGGGCTTTGGGGGCTAAATGTTTCACTCAATTATTATTATCTTTAAATTTACCAGAGGAAAAGCAAGTTAGTCTTAAAAAACGGCTACTTGACGGTAATCATCCGGACTTTTATTGGGTGGAACCGACTTATCTACATCAGGGACAATTATTAACCCCGAAAGAAGCACAAGAAAGCGGTTTAAAACGTAAAGCACCTCCTCAAGTTCGCATTGAACAAATTCGTGATATTACTCAATTTTTAAGTCGTCCTCCCTTAGAAGCGTCTCGTTGTGTGGTGGTCATAGAAGCAGCTGAAACGATGACCGAAGCGGCCGCTAATGGCTTATTAAAAACCTTAGAAGAACCGGGAAAAGCAACATTAATTTTAATTGCCCCCAGTGCTGATTCTTTATTACCCACTTTAGTGTCTCGTTGTCAAAAAATTCCGTTTTATCGTCTTTCTGATGCTCATTTAAAGACAATTTTAGGTCGATTGGGTTACGAAGAAATTATTAATCATCCTGATATTATTGGTTTAAGTCAAGGAAGTCCCGGAGAAGCGATCGCAGCTTGGGAACAATTACAAACTATTCCTTTTGAACTGCGACAAAAGTTAAAAAAATTACCTCAAACCCCTTTAGAAGCTTTACAGTTTTCTAAAGAAATTACCACAGAATTAGATAATGATTCACAGCTATGGTTAATTAATTATCTTCAATATTCTCATTGGCAAACATCACAAGATAGACTGTTTTTAGAAAAATTAGAAGCAGCTAAAAAGCAACTTTTAAGTTATGTTCAACCTCGTTTAGTTTGGGATTGTTTGTTGATTCATTGATCAGTGTTCAGTGCCCAGTTATCAGTTATCAGTTTAAACAATAGGGGGTGTTCTTTTATTCAATTTAGGTTGATAAAAAGAAATAGCTGTATTTTTAACTCTATTGATGCTGTCGTTAAATATAACCTAGTTTTTTTGAAGAAGGAGTCAGAAGTCGTAGAGACGTTGCATGCAACGTCTCTACGACTCCTTGCCCCGAAGGGGAGATAAAAAAAAATTATATATGAAAAAATAAACTTTTTAATTACTTATCTTTGCTCAATTTCCTAATTTATCCCCTTTTGTTAAGGATTCCTGACAAAATAAGCAACGAGTTTGCGCTGTTTGAGAGGGTATGATATATTAAAAATGCAGAATGGACGGAATAGCGTATCTAAATATAATATTTTTAGTAATTTTGTTCTATAAAAAAGAGTGAGTAGTCAAGATGAAGCGCACCGCTTTCCTGACTACATGATTTATTCTTACATTCCAGGAAGGTTTAAACCACTGGTGAGGGTTTCCATTTTTTCCCGCATAGTTTCAGTTGATTTAGCGTAAGCATCCTTCATGGCAGCTGTCACCAACTCAGATAAAGCTTCTGGACTATTGCCCATAGCGTCTGGGGAGATAGTAACCTGACGAGGTTCTTGGTTACCACTCATGACCACAGTAACCGCTTTAGCCTCATCGCTATAACCTTCGATATTCATCTCCTCTAATTCTTGTTGGAGTTGTTGGGCCCCTGCTTGAACTTGTTGAGCTTTTTGGAACGCCTCTTGAAGTTCTTTGATTTTACCTAATCCGAAACCAAATCCTTTTCCTTTGTCTTGTGTCATATTCGTTAAAAATATCGTAGGTTGCTAATTAGTTATTTTCAGCCTTAGAAAAGACTTTTATGGTTGACGATTATTGAGATAATAAGATCAAAAACCTGGCTTTAAAAAGCGAGGAGTTTTTGGAAAGGGGAAGAAACCCTTGTTACAAAAACAACTTTTGTACGGGCTTAATATTATTAAGCCCCTACTGACTTTTAACTTCATAATCATCCCTTTGTAACCCTATCATTTTTTGGCTAATCTTGGCTTAATTTTTAGGGCTAATGAAAAAATTGACCCCGAATAATTATCGCTGAATTTCGGCGAATATCTCGGCTAAGATTTCTGTAGCCCCTGCATCACGCAAACGTAAAGCTAATTCTTGTCCTAGCTTTTCTGCTTGTGCTGGTTCTCCTTCTATCGTATCTTTAATCAAAGTTTTTCCGTCCAGACTGGCCACCATTCCAGTTAAGGTTAAGACATTGTTGTCAATCTTAGTGTTAACACCAATGGGAACTTGACAACCCCCTTCGAGTTCCCGTAAGAACGCCCGTTCTGCATAACAGCGATCGCGGGTTTCGGGATGTTCTAATACCTTGAGAAGGTCTAAAATTTCGGGATCACCGCTACGACATTCAATCCCTAGGGCCCCTTGTCCAACGGCGTGGAGGGAGATATCGTCAGGAATGACTTGATGAATGCGATCGCTCATATCTAACCGTTGTAACCCTGCAACCGCGAGAATAATGGCATCATATTCCCCTGCATCGAGTTTAGACAAGCGAGTATTGACGTTCCCACGAACATCTTTAAAGGTTAAATGGGGATAATGGTGACGTAGTTGGGCTAAACGGCGTAAAGAAGAGGTGCCAATGACTGAACCTTCTGGTAAGGTATCGAGTTGTTTATCTTGATGTTTTTCGTTAACCACCAGAGCGTCGGCCGGGTTGACTCTTTCAGTCACACAGCCTAACATTAATCCTTCGGGTAAGTTGGTGGGTAAATCTTTAAGAGAGTGTACCGCAAAATCCACTTGATTTTGCAACATGGCCGTTTCTAACTCTTTGGTAAATAATCCCTTATCACCGATTTTAGCCAAAGCCACATCTAAAATTTTATCCCCTTGGGTACTCATGGTTTCTACGTCAAATTGACGCTCAGGATAATGTTTTTGTAGTTGTTCTTGTATCCAGTAAGTTTGCACGAGAGCTAACTGACTTTTTCGAGAACCGATACGAATAGCACGACTAGAAACAACCATAGAAGGTAAGCTAATAATTAATGTAACGATGAGGAGACTCATTCTAGCGTATCGCAGTGTTTGACTCTAGTTAAGAGATTCGGAGACTTAGCAGGAAAATAGTTACATCTCTTTACAAATCAGGGAACAGTTAGCCAGTTACCAGTGACCAGTTATCAGTTGTCAACGAACTAATAGCTGAACTCCGAACTTACGTTATTATTAATATTGAATCAATTAACTTGACTGTATCCAAATCATGATTATTTGGCAAGCAGATTTCTATAAACATTTATCACAAGACAATGAACAGAATACTACCTGGAATCTGATTATTTGTAATGAACAAAAGGTTATTATTCATCAGGCAAGTTGTCAACAGTCTGAAGTAAATTCTAATTGGTTAATTCGTCAATTAGACCCTTTAGTTAAGCAATATTCTCCTGATATGATTAAGGTGTTTCGTCCTCAATCTTTAAGTTTATTTACGTTAGCTGGACAAACATTGGGAGTGAAAATTGAAGGGACAAGAAGAACCCCTCAACTGAAACAAATTTTAAAGGAAAAATATCCTAACGCTGTCAAAATAGACCAACCCCCTCCCCAAGCTATCCCCGAAAGTTTATGGGGTGATAAGTGGCGTTTTGCTACTTTTAAAGCAGGGGATTTTATTGATTATTTTAGCGATCGCCCAATTCCTATTAAAGTTTTACCCGAAGATTTAAACCCTATTAATTTAGGAATTGCCTCCGATGTTAATCTCCCCGGTGTTGTCATATATGGGGGTAAAAAATCGATGTATTTAGCCCGTTGGTTAGCTGATAATCAACCGGTTTCCTTAAATTATATTCCGACAGATATTAATAAGTCGGGCGGATTGATTTTAGAATCGGGGTTAATGGATCGTTGGGTTTTATTGACTTTTGAAGATGCAGAAATGGCTACATCGGCTCAACAGTATGAACAACAAAAAGAACAGAGTCAAGGAATTCATTTTTTACTAATACAACCAGATGATTCAGGAATGACTCAGACAGGAATCTGGTTATTAAGAAAAGAAGAATTTTAAGTTTTAAATTATGAATAACAGAGTCAATATTGTTTTAAATTCTAACAGTTTGTGGCAAAAAGTAAAACATCAAACAGAACAAGCTTTAAGTTGCGGTGCTTTGAAATCAATTCCAACTGACTATGAATTAATTAAAAATGAAGAAATTGACTTTTTGGTGAGAATTGTTACTAATTTAGGACGCAAAGAAAAAGCTAAAAAAGAGCAGAAAAAGCTAGGCAAAGATTTTAATCCTTTTTTGCCTTACGAAAAAGATTTATTTGTGGCTGATATTTCAGATACTCATATTTGTTTATTAAATAAATTTAATGTGGTAGATTATCACTTATTAATAGTTACCCGTGACTTTGAAGAACAAGAAACATTATTAAATTTAAATGATTTTGCTGCCTTGTGTGCCTGTTTATTACAAATTGATGGGTTAGGATTTTATAATAATGGTAAAATAGCCGGAGCTAGTCAACGCCATAAACATCTTCAATTAGTTCCTTTTCCTTGGGTTCCCGAACTACCTAAAACTCCCATTGATCAAGTAATAAAAACCGTAACCTATCAAGATAAAATTGGTCAACTGCCTTGTTTCAATTTTGCTCATGGTATTACTAAAATAGCATTCAATGATAATAACAATGTTTTAGAATTAGCTCAGCAAAGGTTAGACAGTTATCATGATTTATTAAAACATCTCAAAATTTCCATTAACGAAGAAGGAAAACCCGAACCTTATAATCTTTTAGTCACTAGAGAATGGATGATGATCATTCCGCGATCGCAACCTAAATATCAATCAATTTCTATTAACTCATTAGGGTTTGCTGGTGCATTATTAGTTAAAGATGAACAACAAATGAAATTATTAAGAGAAGTCAAACCCTTAACAATTTTAGAAAAAGTGTCTAATAGGTTAATTAATAATTAATAATTATTCAATCATCTTTAAATGTTATCTATTGATACGGAATAGTCAAAATCTGGCTTGTAACATGGAGTTAAGGGAACTTAGAGGGGCTTTTTTTCGTCCTGGGTGCTTAGTTTAAAATTTTGTGTTACAATTTGTAACGAAAAAGGAACCAAGACTAAAACAATGGGGAGACTAGGACTATAGACGAAAATCAACCTTATCCTAAAAATAAGATGTCATTTTATTAAATTTTTGGGGGTCAACCCATGGAAAGCTCATTAACAATTTTAAAATATTTTTTAGTTATCCTAGACTTTGTGGAATTTCTCGCCACACCTTTCGGACTCAGTGCAGCTATTATTCTATTATTGTGGAGTCGTTTTATCTTATTAGGTTAGACTAGAGGACAATCCAGGTTGACCATTTTTCACCACAAAAGATTGTAAAGTATCGAGAGAAGCATCTGCATCTAAGACACTAGATACAACTTGATAATCACTCTTGAAATACTCTGGGGTTAAGGTACAACGCACGTATCCGTGTCGGGTTCCTTCAAAAAACTTGACATGAGGGTTGGCTATTCTAGCTAACTTCACGACGCCAAGATAGTTTTGAGGAAACTGTGAAGAAATAGCAGTTCCCACAAACTCCGTGGCCACTATAGGCGATCGCGGATCATCAAAGTCTAATTTTAGCTCGTTAACCCAACTTGAATGAATATCCCCTGAAATGACGACTGGGTTAGAAATTTCATTATTATGTAAAAAATTAAGCAAACGACGACGAGACTCTATCCTGAAATACAAAAAGAGGACTCCCGTTATATTTCTCCCCAAAAAAAGACTCATAGAAATTAACGGGAGATGAATTTTTGCCAACAAATAAACCGACCAGCGGGAGACAACTTACACGAGTTGACATTGTGTGTAGATTAATTTAAACTAGGGAAAGTATTAATAGTGGTCGAACTAATGCTTACATTAACTTACGAATTTAAGCTAATCCCAAATAAGCAACAAATTGAGGTAATTGAACATACTTTAAATGTTTGTCGCTCCGTCTGGAATTATGCTTTAAGAGATCGTAAGGACTGGCTAAGTTCTAGAAAATCCCCTGTTAATTCTTGCTCATTAATTCAGGAATATATTATTTCTCCTGACGTACCTTACCCTAATTATCACAATCAAGCTAAAGCATTAACAAAGGCCAAGAAAACTAATGACATACTCAAATCAGTAAACGCTCAAGTTTTACAACAAGTCTTGAGGACTTTAGATAGAGCTTTTGCCGATATGCAGTCCAAAAAGTTAGGCTTTCCGCGCTTTAAAAATAGGGATAGAATGCGGTCTTATGTATATCCTCAAATGCTAAAAGATTGTATTAAAGGTAACGAAATTAAATTACCACACCTAGGATGGGTAAAGTTTAGAAAGTCTAGAGAAATACCTGATGGGTTTGAGTTAAAACAAGCTCGCATTGTAAGGAGAGCTAATGGTTACTTCATGATGCTTTCTTTACAGTTAGATGTTAATATTCCTGACGTTTCTTTTCATGGACATCCTTTAGGTATTGACTTAGGTTTAGATAAATTCTTGGCTACTTCCGATGGTGAACTTGTGGATAGACCTCGATTCTTAAATCGACTACATCGTAAGCTGAAATTGCTACAGCGTAGATTAAGAAATAAGAAAAAAGGCTCTAATAATAGACACAAGTTAAACAAAAAGATAGCTAGATTACATCAACGAATTTCTGATACTCGTAAAGACTGGCATTTCAAGTTAGCTCATCGTCTTTGTGACCAATCACAATCAATATTTATTGAAGATATTGATTTTAGGTCATGGGCTAAAGGAATGTTATCTAAACATTGTCTTGATGCTGGTTTTAGACAATTCATAACCATTCTTAAATGGGTAGCATGGAAAAGAGATGTTTTTGTTAATGAAGTTGACAAGAATTTTACATCTCAAATTTGCCCTAATTGTGGGTTTCATACTGGTAAGAAAACCCTTGATGTTAGAGAGCATAATTGTCCTGAATGTGGGTATAAAACCCACCGAGACGTGGCAGCAGCGCAAGTTATCAGAAATCGTGGTGTAGAAGAATATGCGCTAGGGCATAGCGTATCTGAAAATGCCTGTGGAGATGATGGGACGGGGGCTTTGCCTAGTTACCAATCTGTGAAGCAGGAAATCTTAAGCGCGAGTTT
>NZ_PRLH01000146.1 GCF_003013815.1 Cyanothece sp. BG0011
TCAGATGGTGGCAATGCTGTAAAGCTACTACTTGCCGAAAACTTAGACCGTTGGGAAGATGGCTTTTCCGTCGATTCTTTTTTAGAAGGCATCAAGGCAACAAAGCGGTTACTTGCCAAAAAATTTAAGGGTTTAAAAGGAGGTTTTTCGATGGTTTCTCCAATTCCTATAATCGCTTGATCCACTTCATAAATTGTCCAACCGAGTTTACACCAAAGTCGAATGAAGCGATGAAAGCGATCGTATTCTGCTACTGTCAGGGCTGTTCCATCTAGGTGTTTGAGTTGAGTTTTAGAAAGGTCGCAATAATCACTGGTAAAGATAGAATTGCAGGTAAAAGGTTTATTATTTATCAATAAAACACTTCTTGCAACTTCTCCTACACTGCCATCAATTCCTTCAAATTTTCCGTCAATATAGTATTGAGAATTGGGATCATCATAAACCACAATATTCCCTTTCTCTATATCTAGATAACCTATCTCCTCATCACCGAACATAACTCGACAATCTGAATGTAAATACAAGACTTTTTGATGAAAATATATGTAGCCTTCAGGACAAGCGCATTCTGAACCTCCACTCTCCAAAACAATTAACTTACCAATTTTTGCGAAGTTTTTATATATCCAACACTCGACGAAAACTTCACTAAAGTCCTTAGTATCTAATACTTCTTCAGACTGTAGAAATGCAACTAATTTCTGATATTTCAGTTTAATATCGGTTTGAGTTTCATCCACTAAACTTTGAAGATAGCGATAGCTGTAGCGCAAGCTATTCATATAGGCAAGGTCTTTGCCTGACAAATAATTAGGATTAATGTATCGAGTTTTTAATAGTTCGATTAAATCAGTATATTGAATGTTAACTCGACGGAGGAAACCAACCATTCCTGTGTCCTGAGCAGGTTTTACCCACTTCAATTCTTCAATCATCTGGTCTTCACTTTGAATACCGTAGTAATCCCAAGTATTTTTAAAGCCTATTTTCTGACGATATTGAGATAGGGTTAAACTGGTTTTCTCTTCTAGTTCATACCATTCTTTTGTCTGGAATCCTTCTTTGGTTAAGATGATATATTCTTCTTCTGTAAGGTGAAGAAATTCCGCTGCGATCGCCCGATCTACAGCCAGCACGTCTAATTCTTGCTTGCGACTAGCCCGTTCTCGTTCGGCATCGCTGACATTTTCTTCAACTTCGAGAGGAACATCTGCACGGAAAGTGTCAAATAGTTCGTATCGGCTCGTACCCAGGTATTTCAAATATTCACGGGTAGCGTCAATCGGTTGATGATAGGGAAGTTTACAAACGGGATAGACAGTATTACTAAGTCTTTTGTAAGTGTAATAATTAGTGTGCTGAGGTTCGGCTAGTAGTTCACCACTGCTCTCGTCTTCTACATTATGAACGCGAATACTAGCCCGTTTGGGAGTTAGCGTATCATTTTCGTATTTACTTAGGTTGAAAATAAAGCTTTCCATCACCTCGTTGACTAAATCAACATAGGGAATGAGAGTGTTAGTATTTTCACAGGTTAATTGGAGATGGCCTAAGTCGGGACGACGACGGAAAAACATTTCCAAGGGAGTTTGTGAGTAGCCAGACTTCCCAGTGTTTTCATAATCGGGATCTAAGTTGTTATTGCGGAGATACTGGAACAACTCGACTAAATAGGCTGCGGGGCTATATACAGAATTACAATGTTTGCATTCACACAGATCGACGCTACCAAATAAAGTCTCAAAATTAATAAGAATATTATTCTGTTGAACAACTTCTCTAATTGCTTTTCTTTGTCTTTCTACGGTTGCCGAATCTCCATTAATCATACGCACAGGCGGACCAGTTACGGCTTGTCGAAGGGCAACATAGGCTTCTTCATTACGAGCAGTAATATTTTGGGCGTTGCGGTGAACGGCACGGGCGATCTTTTCTCCTCCTAATTGGTCAGCGTAAAGGCGGACAAACCGCTCCATCGGTACTTCGTTGATAGCATAAGCTGACGTTAAATTACGTTTCAGTAGGGTGGGTACCGCTTCAGCTTCAGGACTCAAAACGGAGAGGCGTTGTAAGTTCTTTAACTCATCAGCAACTTTATCCCGATGTTCTTCTGATACTGATTTTAGACAATCTGGGTCTTGTAATACTTCCAATACTGAGGTTTTTCGGAAGTCAAGATCGGGATGGTCATTTAATACGGAAAAAATGCCCTCACGAACCTTTGGATCGTCTATAGCAATTTCTTCATCTCGCACCATGCGCTGAACGACGGCGGTGGGAATCATCTGAAAAAGGCGATCGCAAACTCTGGTGGCACATTTTTCTAAACAATCTTCTTCGTCTTCTCCTTGAGCATCTTCGGGAATACCAGCAGCACTAATAAGGGATTTGAAGTCTTGTTTTTTATAATTGAGCGCAATATCGCGAAGACAATTAATATGGCTGTTTTGAGTGCAAGCAGCGATCCAGTTTTCTTGATCCTCGAGAAGTTCAGCAACTTCATGCTTAAATGTCAGTTTTTTGATACTTTCTGGATCAAATTCTTCACTTTCTTCTAAACGAGTTTTTAATGGATTAAATTCTCCTTCCGTTTCGCTGAAAAGTTGCTTGAGTTTTTCTTTTTGCTTTTCCTCGGTAATTCCCGCCGTCAAATTTTTGAGGTGTTTTTTCTTACGAGTAGAAAGACGCGAGAGAATCTCTTCTTCTTTCTGTGCAGTTTCTTCAGGTTGGACAAACTGAGCGTCTTTTAAGTTAGTATTAATTGACTCGTTAGATGATATCTGTTGATTCTGACTTGAATCGGGAGAATTATTATTGATTTGACTCCCTGCTTCAACAACAGTGAATGAAGACGTAAATTTTCCTAGATCATCTACAGATGGAACTTGTCGTCCAGCACAACGGCAAATAGCTGTATATTCTACTATATCCCCAGGTTCAAACGCAGGAAGTGAGGCTCTAAAATATTGAGACGTTAAACCTCGTCCATTTTTTAGAAATTGAGCAGGAATAGTGATAAATTTACCTTGATTGACTCGATAGCGCACTTCCACAGCATTACTAGCATCTACAGGTTGAACGCCAACTGTAATGGCTACTTTATCGCTTGCTGAAACAATATTATCGGGTGCAGGTGCGTCAGGGGTTCCGTACCATAATAAGATGCCTTCATGCTCGATACGCATAACTTATCAACTCCATAAAACTTATTCACATGGCTGGTTTTGAAAACGTAGTCATATTTCAAGTTAAAAACCAGCCATTTACAACTAGAACAGTGAATTTTCACGACAAAAGGTTGACTTGCTTTAGATATTTTGCCTTTCTGTTTCTATTCAGTTAGTATTCCGTAGGGGGTGTAGAAGTCGGTTCTTGAAATTCTAGCCGGATAACTGAAGTGGGATCTTTCAAGCGTAATGTGAAACGCTCATAGACACGGAAGCAGTAGAAGTTTCCTTCCTGACTAACATATTCAGTCATCGCATCTTGCCCTATGACTAAATCCATAGTATTACCACCCAGTGAGAGAAATAATCCTAGGGGTTTAGGATTGAGAGGGATAGTTCCTGTTCCATAGTAGCGAGGATACTTATGATGAGTGTACATATAACTCATATCTCGCCCATAGCTGTGCATTTCTTCGCTGTGTTTTTTCATCATATCTTCTGACATCGATCCCATACCGTGGTGCATTTCTGTTACTAGGGGTTTAATGCGATCGGCTGGAATAATTAAGGTAGTGGGTAAGGGCGCGTAGGAATCTGCATAGGGCTGAAAGTTAAGAATACAGGCATAGGGTCCATAATGTGCTTGGGCTAACCCTTCACCACTTTGAAGCCGAGAATAAGCTAAAGAAACGGCTCCAAAGATATTTTCGCCCCATCGAGGAGGAAATTCTCCTGGTGCTGATGTGGTGGGTACTTGAATCGTTTGAATTTGGGAAGTTTCGCCACTAAATTCAGGGGCTTCTAATAACCCGATGACGGATTGTCCAGAGGCAATAACCACTCTGCGATCGCGAAATAGGGGAGCAGAACGAATTCCTGATGGGCCACCATGAATGGCTATATCAACCCCTTGGGACAGGAGGTTAGTGGCACGAGTGGCAAGGGTGATGGCACTGCTTAAGTCCGATTCCATAATTTGTTGATAGGTTAATCGAAATAGGACTTCGAGTTCAAGAATGGGAGTAATGGCAGTTTCATCGATGGTTAATTTTTCTTCTCCTTGTCTGTCACGTTGGTTTCCTAACAGTACGGTATCAGAAGGAACAGTCATCGCTCCAGGGGCAGGGTAAAGGGGTAAGTATTTGGCTGCGACTTTGGTGCGCTTACATTCATCGTGAACCGCCATATCGATTTGTTTCCAATGTTCTTCAGTCCAAGGAAGTTGGTTTTTGTTTCTGGTTTCTGTATTCATTTTTAATTTAGTCTCCTTTTTTTGAGTTTTTTGAATATACTTTTGAGCAAAGATGTTTTGGTTTTGTTGCCTCAACTTAACTTACAAGAGCGTGCGATCGCACTACAAGATTGGATAATTACACTGAATCACGAAACACTTCATTTTCAACGTCTAACTTTAAAGCCTTTATTAAAGATTTGGGATGAGCCTCGAGGAGCCACATTCTGGGTTCGAGTATCCAATCTCAGGTTTATAAGAGGCTTATTATTTGAGGTAACTCTAAGCCGAAGCCACTTGCCCCTCAGAACGCCACTATAATTGACGTTTTGACCTAGTTTTTCTAGGTGTACTACGAGTGCTTCAATTCGTCCCATTTGATAATTTGCCTCAAAGGTTCCTGCTACTATGTTAGATGGATCATCTGATCCACCAAACTTGGCTCTTCCTTTGAGATGTAACCACTCTGATTTTGGAATCCCGGTTACTTCTTGAGCTGATTTCCCCATAATTTCATTCATATCTGGACGAGGTGGAACGGGAGCTTTAGGATCTGCACTAGAGTAATTAAATCGCCGTACTGGTGGAATAAAATTGTTGCCTGAAATTTTTGGAGGTAATAAAGTATGAGGAGATGCTGTTGCAAAACCTACTCCCATTTCTAACCCAGCAACCCCAGCTGAAATAAATGTCTCTGCCATATCACCGTGAATTCTAGCGACACGTGGTGAATTGCCAAATGCCTCAGAAGTGAATTCACCTGCGCTTCGCATTACAGTGTTAGACTCCTCACCTGTGATAATTTGTCGAAGCCCAGCTTGAGCAAAATCTGATCCAACAACTTGACCAGCCCCGGAAGGAATCAGCATGGCAGTTACACCACCAGATAGCTTTGCAACACCTCCAATCCGTAATCTAGTTCTACCACTCAAATTCATAAATTCTGGGCCACCGTTTTCAAACTGCTCCTCTCGAATTTGCTTTACATCAGCAATGTGTATACGAAGTGAAAGGTCAAACCACTCTCTCCAGAGTTGGTTTTCTCTATTGAGTAATAAAACTCGTTCTCGTTCTAGACGAATGTCAATATTTGGTTCAATTTCACGTAGTAGATCAGCCGAACTCACCTGTGCGTGCCATGTATGAACTGCTTGATTATGTGCTTCTGCTGCTTCTTCGTAGGAACTAATTTCTTCTTGAGTTGGCCTATCAGTAGTTGACTTATCAGAAGTTCCCAATGGATCAATGAAATTGATTGGATTTAATCGTGAGTAAGAAAAAAAATTTAGCCCTCCTTCAGTTCCAATAGGATCTGCTGCTGTCCATCGCCCCAACCACGGCGCATAATACCTAGCCCCGTGATACCCTAATCCCGTTTCCTCATCCCGCTCCATTCCTGTATACCGATATCGCTTCAAACTCACTTCTGTCGCTGATCGCCCCGCCCGATAAGCACTCGTCCCATAAGGATGATATTCCTCATAGGAAATCACCGTACCTGCTGTGTCCACTTCTAAACTGACCGAACCCAAATGATTGCCCAGTTGATATCGAATTATGGGAGTTAATAAGGGAGTTTCACTGCTGTTTTCAGTGTCAACAGTTTTCGTTTCCACCAACGCAATACGCTGCTGATCATCCATAATATGTAGAGTTTCCCTTTCCAAAGTTACCGTTTCCCCATCGCCCTCATATTCCCGATAAATCTCAAACCCACCTAAATAAATTCGCTCATTCTTTCGAGTAGAAATTCCTTCTGTTGCCTGTCGTTCTGTTACCTTCCGCACCCGTTGACCACTACCGTCATAAACGTAATAAGTGGTTTCTGGTGTCCCTTCGTTAACAATCTGGCGACTGGTTGCTTTTAACCTATCTTGATAATCCCACTGCATTAACGGCAAATGAGGCATGGTTGTCATATTGCCATGGGTATCATAAGTATAGTTTGCAAACTGGTCGGCATCATCCAGTCTGCTAGTCGCCAACAAGCGATTACTGTCTTCAGCATATTGGTAACAACGATTCCAACGTTCAAACGCTCCCCCCGTATGCCTCATGGATAAGATATTGCCCACACTATCGTAGGTGTATTCCTCGACATATTGCTGTAGAGCCTCCGGACTATTGGGAAAGGGGATAACGAGAATAGGGTTAAAATCCGTTGCATCTCGCTGTAAGTTATTTTGAACGGCGTGTTCCCGTCCTTGCGCCCAAATTAGGCGATAAAGGGCATCATAGGTGTAGTTATTGTGTGGCAATATCTGAGTATTGTTAAAGTAAACCGTCTGTTGAGCATCATCCCGAATCTCGGTAATATTTCCCACCGGATCGTAGATGTAGTGTAAATCCTGTAAGCGAGGGGGATTTAAGTCACGAGTCGTCAGCATCCGCACCAGTCGAAAGGTTTCGGGGTCATAGGTATAGGCTGTTCGTACCCCGTTACCATATTCAATTAAAGTTCGTTGACCTTTTGCGTCATAGTCGATATTTTCTACAAAAACCGTTTCTGTGGCTGCTCCCCGTAACCGTACATACATTTGTTCCAGTAGATTGGCTTCGTTGTACACTGGACGGGTTACACTTTGGTCGGGACTGGTTAATAAAGTCGGACGATTTAGGGCATCGTATTCAGTAAAGACAGTAAACTCCTTAGATTCTAGATTATTCGTCGGGGAGTTCCCAGACCAATCAATCACTGATGCTTTGTAGTCACTGACCAGTTGGCGGGTAACTTCCAGCAAATTACCCTTAAAGTCGAATCGCTGATTTGTAACCAACCCACCAGAATCGTAGTGCTGATAAACCTGTCCTCGCAGGTTACGATTAAGATCATCCGGTTGCCCTTTGCCATAAATCAACCGCTCAATGATTAGAGGAAAACCTTGATCAATTTGTAACTGCTGTTCTACTGGACGACGCAAAGCATCATAAATCGTATGAAAACGGCGACCTTCCAGCACCGAAGAATCTGTTTCTGTTACCCGTTCGTTCTCATCCCAAGTGTAAAAAGGTTGTCCCGTCGCATCCATCAACATCCAGCGATCGCCCCCATCCATGCTGTGTTCAAAGAGTAAATTCCCGGCAATGTCATAACACGGTACAAAACCCGTTTCTGCACCCGGAGAATTGATATACTCCATCACCCGATTTCCCCTCGCATCTCTTATCCATAGAGGCTTTCCTTCAATATCCAGCTTAGTAAACGTTACATATTTCTCCTCAAAATCAACCTCTTCGCGCTGCCATTTGTTGTGAGCGATCGCCACCACTTCCCGACCCAAACTGTCCAGATGGGTCACTGCTGGAGTATTGGCGTGAACTTCAGCTAGACGAGCGGCCTGTCGTTGTTCGGGCGCACCACTGAGATAGCGATCGTACCAGGCATTGTTTGGTTCTAGTACAGTATCATTCCCATCGTAGGTTGCCATAAACCAAGGGGAAAACGCCACCCGACTGTAAGTTCCATCTGGCATTTCAGTGCGAATTTGCCGCCCCACGGCATCGTAATAAAGGATCGGGGTAACTCCGACTTCTTGGGGTTCTTCAAACCGATGATCGGGTTCGCCTAATTCGTTTTGGCTAAAGTAGGGTTCGTACTGTTTGACGGGGTTGCCCTTGTTGTTGAGAATAGTTTTACCCGTCGCTATCCAACGTAATGGGCTATTGGCTGTTTCGGGTTCGGCTTGAACTTTTTTGACTAATACAGTCCCCATACCGTCTGAATATTCAAACGCCACCTGAAGCGGACTTTCTTCATTTCTATGCTGTTCGCGAATGATACTACACGCACAGGCGGGATATTCACCCCAAGTTGTTGTGCCATCATCATTCTGTTGTTCGCCGAAGTAATACACATATCGGGCTGTGGCATTTTCCAACCAAGTCCGAGCTTGGCTTTCGTCGTAGGCATTCTCAACAAAAAAGGCACTGAGTTCTGCCGAAGTGGGATTAGCCAGTTCATCATTGAAGGAATTTAGACTGTCCCCTTGATTTCCCTTACCCATGACTACCATTGCTGTTGGCAAACCGAGAAGATCAAAGTAAACCCGTGAGAGATTCCCATTAATATCCCGCATTTCGGATGGGGTCAGCACCCGAAAGTCAAACTGAGTCACCTGAGTAGTATTGCCAATGGGGTCAGTGCTTGATTCGATGTAGAGATCCCGTGAGTCGTAAACCAGTGTTGTCGTTTGTCCAAACGAATCGGTGTAGCGTTCCGGCAAGTAGAAATGCTCTGCTGCATCGAGTGCGAAACCAGCAATCCCAGAACGAATCCAATACTGATCAGTCGTATCCATATCAGAAAAGCGTTCTGCCAGGGTAATACCGCTCAGATAGCCACTTAATTCGGCGTTATCTAAATTATCACGGACTTCTGATGTCAAATGTTCTGACCGAAAGACTGCATTTAGTAATTCATTCGTGAGTGCCAGCTTATAAGTTTCGTAGGGTAAACCCAGATAGTTCAATTCTCCCCAAGGCAGAGGTGTTTCCAGATCGTCACTAAAGTACAATATTCGCACCCACTCTACTCGTCGTTTCTCAGGAGTCGTGCGATTTGGAAATTTGTGATAGGCAATTTCTTCAACAATCTCATCATCTTCAACAACATCATCGTTCGCTATGTTAACCCTTTGAAGTTCTGACAGAGTATAGTAAAAGCCTTCTTTGGGGGCAACTCCAGTGATTTCGTAAGTTTTTACCTCACAGGGCAAACGTAAACGATACTGGTCATCGGAGATTGCATCGTTGGTAAAGCGATTTTCCGTGTAAACTAAATGGCGTTCCTGTTGTACCTGATTAATGAGTCCTTGTGTTCCTTCTGGGAGTGTTTCATTTTCATACTGATCAATACGAGGATAAGTTACAGCTACCGATTCCAGCACGTTACCATATTGATCAATTCGTAAGTTTAGAGTATGAGAAATGCGCGGATTCGGTTCAAGGCTATCCGTTGTCAAATCCAGTTCATAGTGATAAGTAATTGCTTCACTTTCAGTGACTAGAAAAACGGCATGGCGATTGTCCCCATGAGCCTGAAGTCGCTGAATATGGCAGTTATGAAATGCTGTAGAAAAAAGTTGAACTTTTCGTTCTTTACCTTGTCTAATAGCATCCACATCCAATTCATACACTTCCTGTCGCAACATCATTCCCTTACAAGCGCGTAATGCTTCCCGCCATTCCTCTGCACTAAGGTTTTCGCCAATTAGATCGGGTTCTGGCAAGATATTCTCTTGAAAATCTCCCAAAATATTCGTTTCATTGGGATTGAGTTCCTCAAACCAGTGGGGAAAATATTCATCAGCAAACTGGGAGAGGATATGTTCCCGATCTAAAAATGCCCCTGTATGAAACCAAGTAATTGTTTTAACGGGAGGTTGATACAAAGTTTGGTCGTCACTGATGTAGGGACTGGCAGTATTTCCATCTGTAAATGTTCCAAAATCTTCTACATCGGTTTGTTCTACGCGCCCGAATCCTTGGAATTCTCTTTCTATCCCGTCAAAGTAGCCGTGATGATAGCTGTAGGTAGACGTAAAACGAGTCTGTCGCCATTTATCAAAAACGGTAACTTTTTCTACAACATGAACGGGAAAAGGTAACTTAGTAATCCAAGGTTTTCCGGCTAACCTGTCTTGCAAATAAAACTTGGTCGAAGGTGCATACCGAACGGTAGTTTCTACACCTAAATTGTTCGCCGTTTTGATTAATAAATGGGGTTTTTGTCCACCCATTAAGTCGATGTAGCGCATCACAATGCGACCATTCCCAGGTAAAGGATAAGACCAGACCAAACAAGCCGTTCCGTTTCCTAATAGATCGATCGCTGTCACAGAAGCCACACTATCAATAGGCGGAAATGATCGCAACACCTGCTTTACCGACCAACTATTACCGGACTGGTTAAAATAAACCTGCACTCCTTCTGCACTTAAATACAAAATATCCGTTGTTCCCGAACCATCAATATCTGTTAATATAATTCGACGCTGATTAAAAATATCGGGTGCATCAAACCACGGAGAATTATCCATCGTCACCTTTGCCCCAAACTGTCCATAACCCAAATTCGGCCAGTAACAAACTTCGCCGTTACGAATTCGCACAATATCTGTTAATCCATCCCCAGAAAAATCTGCCAGATAAATTGACTGGGTGCTATCAGCAAATACAACACGCGGACCTTTTTCCTCATCCCAAGGTTGATTTACTCGTTCTGCTGTACCAAACCCGTTTTCAGCCAAAGAAGGATGCCAAACAAAGCAATTATCTTCTGTAATTAAAATATCGGTGTGTCCATCCCCATTCAAGTCAATAAACTTCAAATTGGGATTATTCCAATCTAATACGGGTAAAGATTTAAAAGCAATAAACGATTCCCATTCTTCTGTTGAAGTCCGTTCATAAAATCCAGGTGTTAAACTGCGAAGCGTAACTATATCTGGTTGTCCATCCCCTGCTAAGTCCATAAATTGAGCGTTATCAGCTAAAGATGTTGCAGGTTTACTAACTATTAATTCAATTGGGGCAAATTTTGCGGTAATCGTGTTTTGATTGTTTGCTTTAATTGTCTGAATAGGGCTGAGATTACGTTTGTAGAACCAACTATTTCCCTGTTCAGTGAGAATTCCTGATAAACCTTCTCCATCTAAATCCACCCATTGATAGTTTGTTCCATCCAATCCTTGAGGCAAATTTTCCAAACTTTCGGGGTCAACATCATGCACCGTTCCATTAATTTCGGGTTTGCTGTAAGTAAACTCTAACGGCGGTAAAGATTTCTGAATGTAGCCCCCTTCTAAATTCCGTTTGTAGCCTGTTTGAGTCACCGAAATGAGTTTAGAATAAATTGAATTACGAATATCTGTAAGATTTTCCTCATAGGAATAGGTGAAGTTTGTTGAACGCACCAAGCAACTCTGTCCGACTCTTTCCTCTTCTGGGAAATGATGAAACATGAGTACCCGTTGACAGAGGCGATAGGTACGCACTTCAAAACCTGCTCGATAGAAAGAAAACGGATCGTTACGAACTGACCAAATTCCAACATCGTCGGGTGTGGGATTTTCAGAGTCATGTTCTCCATAATCAAAGATTACTTCAAACATCCAATCTATTCGTAAACTTAAATCTTCATCAGGTTGTCGGGGTGTTTGGTTGCCGTATTGAATACGTTTGAGATAACGGTTTGCAGAACGGATATTATCGTTGCGGTTGCGTTCCTGGACTTGGGCGGTATCAATTCCATCTGAATTCTCTGACTTGTATTTATAGCGAATTGCATTCCCTTTATCATCGTAACTTTCGCAAATTAGCCAGCTAAAGATGCGAGTAGAATCATTGGGATCGACGATTCGACTTTCGGCAGTTTTGCCATAAAGTGTCGTGATATTGTCTTTGGACAGCGATCGCCAGTGAATCTCACCCGACTCTAAATTTTTCCAACGTTCAATTCGCGCAAATAATCCTTCAATTCGAGGTCGATAGGGTTTTATGCGGTAATTTATGCCGTTAATGTTTCTTTCGGGTAAGCTTTCTTGCACCCACTTTCCTTGCTCATTCTGCACCAATACAGGTACAAGGTCTTTCGCCCCTGAAAGAATGAAGACATCAGATTCTTCCTCATCAAAGTAGCGAGGTATCCCTTTATCTGTTTTACGAGTGATGGAGGGAATAGACAGATTCCAACCCAAACCGAAAATGCTATTTCCTGAACCAGAGTCGTAGGATAAAGAGAGTTGTGGGCCGAATCTAGATCGTCCGGGGCTAGTTGCGATTGGCACGGACATTGAACCTGTACCCGTTACCGGATTAGCCGCAAACTTCTCACCTAATCCTTTAATCGCTCCGCCACCTTGGGGTAGTGAGATAGTTGGTGAAGCTGAGATATAAGTTTTTTGAGTCGCGCCTTCTTGGTTACTTTCGGCGTTTGATTGATTTCGTTGGGACGCAAATGTCATTGTAAGAATTTAAGCTTGATGCATGATAAGGATATTGAGAGGCATCTACAAAGTAAATTCTGATTTCACCAACTATTTTTGCTTTGCAACTACCTTCGACTAAAATTTCTTAAATTTAATACCTCTAAAATACCTCTAGGATCTTGCTTAAATGATTTTTCCTTCGAGAAAATAACAAAAATTCACTTTTTGTAATAAATCCTTATTGATTTTTTAGTTAGTCACTTAAATAGGAGGATTTAAAACGTCAACGATTGCGTCTTTTTCTTTGATTTGTCCCTATAACTTTTCATCGTTCGCTTATTTCTCAGACTCCAAAATTCATAAACTACCTCAAACTCTTAAAAGGTTTGAGGTAGTTTAGTAAAATATATTTAGTACAAAAAAACTACTTTTATTTCAACGAGTTTATTCGGGTTTGAACAGAACAATTTTATCGTTATTCTATATTTATCGAAAAAAGAACCTAGCGTATGCTAAGTAATGATTTTACTTTTCAGCCCAGGATTCGGCGATCGCAGCTTCGACGACAACAGGAACCGATTTGAGAAATCGTTTCCCTGCTGAAATCATTGCTTCTTCAAGCATGGCGCTTCCTTCAACGACATGATACTCTGGAACTTCTAGGACAATTTCATCGTGGACGACGACAATGGGAAAGCCCCCTAACTCATCAAGTGCGGAGTTGAGCTTATGAAGTGCCAGCTTTGTGATATCGGCACTGGTTCCTTGAACGGGTGTATTTAACAGAGAGGTTAACGGGGGTTCATCTTTCCATCGTCGTAGCCGTCCGCTTAGAGTACGAATGTCTTTGACTTTCGTAGTCCTTAATTTAAACGCAGTGTCTTGATGCCATTGATAGAGTCCTGGGTAGCCTTTGAAGAAGTTTTCTCGAAATCGTTGTGCTTCTTCAAAGCTCATCTTCACGCCGTAATTGGTTTCAGCATAAATTCTCAGCTTAGTAGTACCCATGCCATAGATTAAACCGAAATTCACAGCTTTTCCTAGTTGGCGTTCTTGCTTGGTTACTTCATCGAGAGGCTTCCCCGACACAAGACTAGCTGTAAGTCGATGTAAATCCTTCTCATTACAATAGGCGTCGATCATCACTGAATCATTGGCAATTTCAGCCGCTATCCTCAACTCAATTTGAGAATAGTCAGCGATTATGAGTTTATAGCCAGGAGCAGGGACAAAGCAGCTTCGGTATTGTCGTTCTCTGGGAATCTGTTGTAAATTAGGGTTAGAGAACGAAAATCGCCCACTGGCTGCCCGCATCTGATTGACGTTTGGATGAATACGATGAGTAACAGGGTTGACGAAAGTTGGCAGTTTTTCTCCAAAGCTACTGTGAGCCTTAGACCAATGCCGATACGCAATTATGGTAAACACTTCGGGATGGTTTTCTGAAAGTTTATCTAAGGTATCTTTACTTATCATAAGGGGGAAATAACTCATTATGTCTATGTTCGGCAAACGTTCTTAATTGATGAGGATTGGGATCAGGGTGATGAACAGCCGGCGATCTCAAAGAAGGAATTTGTTGCGCTGCAAATTGTTGCTGCCATTGACTCAGCCAAGTTTGACTGGGATCGAAAACTAAAAATTTATGATCATACTTCGCTCTTTTTTGTAAGAGATGGGTGGTTAAAGTTAGAGCCTGAACTCCTGCCCCAACAATTGCTAGGTCTATATAATTAGGTAGTGCCACTGTGGATTAATTAAAATTAACGATAATCATTCTCATTGTATAATAATGGTTATCATTTTAATTAACCATTTATCCACACTTACTTTATGAGTTCTACTAATAGACATTTCTCCGTACTCCATTCTCTTCGTCCCAAAGCATCTTTACAACGCTTTTTCCTGACTGCTTTCACTGGTTTGATGGCGATCGCTTGTAGTACAGAACCGACACCCCCAACCAGTTCTAACCCCACATCCTCAACCAGTTCGGGCCCCAAGATTGTCACTACTTTTTTACCGGTTCATTTGTTTACTAAAGCTGTCGTAGGAGATACGGGACAAGTCGATATTTTGATTTCCCCTGGTGTGGAAGTTCACGACTATCAAGCTACCCCAGACGATGCCAAACTATTAGCACAAGCAGATGTTTTAGTAGAAAATGGCTTGGGAATGGAAGCGTTTTTGTCAGATTTAGTGGCCAATGCGGGTAATTCTGAACTTCAGCAAATTGATGCTAGTGAAGGAATAGAAGCAATGAAAGAGGAACATGGACATGATGAACACAACCATGATGAACATGGACACGGACATCACCATCCAGAGGGAAATCCTCACGTTTGGTTAGATCCTGTTTTAGCGCAACAACAGGTAGCTAATATTAGAGATAGGTTAATTGAAATTGACCCCGATAATGCAGATAGCTATCGTAGCAATGCAGAGGCTTATATTGAACAACTACAACAGCTAGATAATGAATTTAAAGAAAAATTAACCCCCGTTCAAGGTTGTAACTTTATTACTTTTCACGATGCTTTTCCCTATCTAGCGCAACGCTACGGACTGGAACAAGAAGCAATAGTAGAAATGCCTGAAGAGAGTATTACTCCCCAAGATATCCAACGGATACAACAACTAACTAAGGAACATTCTGTTAAAGCTTTATTAACTGAACCAGGAGTTGAAGACAAACGCATTGAGCAAATATCCAGTGACTTAAATCTATCTCTCGAAGCGATCAACCCGCTTGAGGCAGGAGAAACCGATCCGCAATATTATTTTCAAGTAATGCGGAGTAATTTAGAGGCGTTGTCAAGAGCCTGTCAAAATAAGTAATAGGTGATAGTTTTTTTTGTTTTTTGTGACTCTTTTGAATCAAATTAGTAAATTGAATGTACCAAAACCTATCTATTACCCAACCCATCGTTAAAGTGAAAGATTTATCGGTAATGCGTGGGGAATATCTCGCAGTCGATAATGTTTCTTTTGAATTATTGTCAGGAACTCATACGGCCATTATTGGTCCAAATGGTGCAGGGAAAAGTACCTTGATTAAATCTATTTTAGGGTTGGTGGAAGCGCAGTCAGGGAAAATTACCTTGTTTGATGGGAATGGTAAACGGTTAAAGCGATTAAAAACCGAAATTGGTTATATTCCCCAAAAGTTTCCCTTTGAGCGCACTTTCCCTTTGACGGTATCGGAGTTAGTGGGTTTGGGCTTAAATAGCCAACATTGGTGGTGCGATCGCAAAGGTCAACGAGAGATTATCCACCAAGCGTTAGAACAAGTTCATCTAACCAAACAAGCAAACCAAAAAATCGGCACTTTGAGCGGAGGGGAATTAAAGCGAGTTTTATTAGCTTATTGTTTAGTGGTTCCTCGTCGTATTTTAGTTCTCGATGAAGCTTTAGCCGGGGTAGATGCCACGGGAGAAATGGAATTTGCTGCTTTACTCCATAATCTCAAACAAGAAAAAAACTGGACAATTTTGGAAGTTTCCCATGATTTAGATTTGGTTAGTCGCTATTGTGACTCGGTAATTTGTTTAAACCGTCGCTTACTTTATCAAGGTTCCCCTCAAACCACTCTCACCCCCGAAAATCTCTTGCACATATACGGTGCTTTAGTTAGTCCTACTTGTCATCACCATGAACCTAGTAAATTTCCTGAGTCTTTTTAGTTTACCCTTTATGCAACGGGCGATACTAGGTGGTGTACTGCTTGGTATGTTAGGGGGCATTTTAGGCAGCTTTTTAATCCTGCGTCGTCTCTCTCTATTCGGGGATACCGTGGGACATTCGGCGATGCTAGGAGTGGTTTTAGCTGCTTTATTAGAACTGCCTACCACTTGGACGTTAATGGGTTTTACTGTTGCTTTTGGGTTAGGAGTTATTTATTTAATTGACAGAACCGATCTCGGTAGCGATACCGTATTGTGTATTTCCCTATCAGGTTCCATCGCTTTAGGTACAATTGGTTTTAGTTATTTAAAGGGATATCGGGGGAATTTATTATCGATTTTATTTGGGGATATTCTAGCCATTAGTAATACGGATTTGATTTTATTATTATTACTTTTAGCCGTAACTATAGCCTGGATTATTATTAGTTTACCCGAGCAGATTTTACTTACCCTCAACAGCGATTTAGCTTTAGTAAAGGGCGTACCTGTTCGTAGCCATCGTTATTTTTTTATCGTGCTTTTAGCCATTACGATCGCCCTAACTATTCGTGCTGTTGGTATTTTATTGGTCAATGGTTTTTTAGTTATTCCTGCTGCAACTGCAAGATTAATTTGTCAGCAGTTTGTGCCTTTTTTAGCCACTGCTGCTGGTATGGGTGCGTTTAGTGGAGTTATGGGAATGGTTATTTCTGGTGCGATCGATCTACCTAGCGGTCCCAGTATTGTTTTGGTTCAGTTATTTGGATTTTTGGCAGTGGCTTTATGGTGTCGGCAGGGTTAAATCATTCTATTATTGCTCTTGAATAACCCTACCATATAGACGGGTGGATTAAATTTATAAGGGTTTGAGGCTTGTCATTTCAGATAGGTTTAGCGGGGACAGCGTTGCTCTGCACTCGAACAGCTAGACCGTAAATACCTTAACAGTGTAGAAGAGCATACTTACTACTCAAACCCCAAACCCAAACGGGATATAATGATAATGATTATTATTCTACAGAATCCTAATAAATAAAATTAGCCTCAAGTTACTAGCTATTGTTCCTTTAGTTACTACCAAAGTTTCTAAGTCACGTTGCTTAGAAAGTAAAAATATCATGAAAGCTAAATATACTCGTTCTCAAGCGCAAATTATTCAGGTACTCAAGTCGTTAAATTATGCTATTTCCGCCCAGAACTTATATGCAGAACTCAAAGATCGAGATCAGCCATTAGGACTAGCAACAGTTTACCGTGCCTTGGAAGCTTTTAAAACTCAAGGAACTGTGAAAGCACGAATTTTAACCAGTGGGGAAGCACTTTACAGTTTAATTTCTCACGATCATCACCACATAAATTGTGTTAGTTGTGGTCAATCTTTCGTGATCAATGAGTGTCCTGTCCATGACTTAGAAGAACGATTAGAGCAGACTCATCACTTCCAAATCTACTATCATACTTTAGAATTTTTTGGGCGATGCCCTCAATGTCAAGACAATCAAGTACAATGAGAATCATTATCATTTTTGAGTCAGTGTGAGGAATTGAATGATTAATCGCTGTTTTTTCTTTAATAATGTAATCCTAGTTTTAGGAATGATTCTGTTTTCTACGTCTCCCAGTCAAGCTTTACCTACTCAAGACTTGTCTTTAAAAGAGTCTCGTGGTGACTTTTTGCGTCGTCAGGGTACAGTGTCTTTAGAAAAAGAAGAAACATCCCCCTTGCCTCAGTTACCGAAAATTGATCGAGATTTTCATCTAAGACAATCTCGGGATGGCTTTTTAAACCCGGCCAGTCGTCGTCAGGGTTCCATGTCCCAAGTCACCAGTGTTTCGGAATTACAAGACATTTCACCCACCGACTGGGCCTATGAAGCTTTACGCAGTCTTGTGGAACGGTATGGCTGTATTGTGGGATATCCAGACCGCACGTTTCGAGGCAATAGAGCATTATCTCGTTACGAATTCGCGGCTGGTTTAAATGCCTGTCTCAATACGATGGAACGATTAATCCAGGAAAATGTTGCCGTTTTACGGGAAGACATCGAAAAATTGAAACGGTTGGCCCAGGAATTTGAACAAGAATTGATCGCTTTGGGGGCAAGGGTGAGCAATTTAGAGGAACGAGTCGCTTACCTCGAAGATCATCAATTTTCCACTACCACTAAGCTAACTGGGGAGTTTGTGGTCGGTTTAACCGGTATTACCAGTGGAGAAAGAGACGGAGGCAGCGAAGAAATTAACAAAGTTACTAACTTCGGTTACAGGGGACGACTGGAACTTAATACCACCTTTGACGGTAACGATCTCCTCTACACCCGTCTCGCAACTGGCACTGTACCCGCCTATTCTGACATCACAGGGACGTTTGAGGGAGAATTAGGCTTTTCCCAACCTGATGGCAGTGATCTCGCCGTAGAACTGATTATTTACGAGTTTGACCTGGCTGAAAATATCAGAATGTTCGTTGAACCGGTTGGAGGTGCGTTTGATGACTTTGTACCAACAGTGAACTTTTTAGACGGTGACGGGGCGTTTGGGGCTATTTCTGCCTTTGGAAGTCGTAACCCCCTCTATTACATGGGCGAAGGTCCAGGAATTGGCTTTCAGGGTCGTTTATTTGAGGTATTTGAGTGGAGTGGGGGTTATTTAGCCACCGATGGTAATGATCCCTCCTTGGGTGCAGGGATGTTTAATGGTCCTTATGGGTTAATTGGACAGTTTGCCTATGAACCCAGTGATAGCTTAAAAGTGGCCTTTACCTATGTGCATGGTTACAATAATTTAGACTCCGGAACAGGAACCCGTCGCTCCAATTTTCAAACCTTTGTTGAAGAAGAATTTGAACAGTCTGTAAATACGGTTAATAATTCCTACGGTGGAGAATTTACTTGGCGTATTTTTGACAGGTTTGTGTTAGGAGGTTGGGCTGGTTTTACCAGTACGAGAACCCTCGGCGCTATCGATGTCGGTCCCGATGATGATGTTATTCAACGGGGTAAGTTAGATATTTGGAATTGGGCGGTAACGTTAGCCTTTCCTGATGCGTTTAAAGAAGGGGATACGGGAGCGGTTATTGTGGGTATGGAACCATGGGTTTCTAAGGCCGATATTAATTTTCCTGATGATTTAAGAAGAACGGATCAAGATAGTTCTTTTCATATTGAAGCAATTTATCAATATCCTCTCAATGACAATATCTTAATTACCCCTGGAATTATTGTTATTACTGAGCCTGATTTTGATGATCGAAATGAGGCTTTAGTAATTGGTACAATTCGTACCACGTTTACATTCTAATTGAGCAATTAAAACTAATCATTCATCATGCTGATGTTGGACAAAAGTTCTTAATTGATGGGGATTTGGCTCAGGGTGATGAACAGCCGGGATCTCAAATATCGCTAGGTCTATATAGTCAGGTAATTTGACTTTCTAAAAAAATAATAATGATTATCATTTTAATTGTGTGATAATCATTATTATTTTAATTGTGTCTATCAACTTAATCTTTTTTTTTTATGACTCAATCCTCTCTCCTGCCCAAACTCCTCCCCGATTTTATTAAAGTCATTAGAGGTAAAAATCAGATGAAAACCCCCATAATGTCGCTTTTGCTGTTAACAGTCCCCCTTGCCTCCGCTCAAGCCGCTTCGTTTACCTTGACGGATAATAATAGTGAAATCAGGGTGGATGATAGAAACGGAATCACCATTTGGTATGTGGACGGAAGTCCTGATAATGTGTTTCTTTCCAATTATTACTATCGAATTGGACCAACAGGAAACGAATCTCCCTTTTTTGACGGATTGGGAACCCCAACGGTGACTCAACCCACAGACAATCAACTGGAATTGACTTATACAGGAACGCAGCTACAAGCGGTAGTAAACTATGAGTTATTGGGAGGGGATTTAGGGAGTAGCCGCTCTTTTATTGATAAATCTGTTACTTTAACTAATCTTTCAGGGCAAAATCTAGATTTTCACCTTTTTGACTACAGTGATTTTGATATTAAGTTTGACCAGGCAAATCAAAAGGATCAGGCGATCGCATTAGATTTTGGGACAATTATTCTGAATAGCGCGACAAAACCCCTATCAATTCTTACCCAAGTCAGTCCCACTCCATCTCACTATGAAATTGCTGATTTTGTGACGCTTTACAATAAGTTTTTTAATGATCTTGATGGTCCCACAACGTTACCCGATAATCCCTCTCTGAATGTTCCTTTTCCGATTCCTCCGAGTGATAATGCCTTCGCTTTTCAATGGGATTTTAACCTAAATGCAGGAGAATCTGTGACTTTCAATAGTCAGTTTAACTATGCTCCTGTTCCTGAGCCAAGTAGTCTATTTTCATTGATTAGCTTAGGTATTTTCGGCGGAATTTCTTTAACTCATCGTGTCAAACAATAAATAATAATAATCATTCTCGTTGTATAATAATGATTATCATTTTGATGAACCAGTTCGCCACTAGAGGTTATGAGTTCTACCACTGAATATCTTTCCTTACTCCATCGTCCTCGTCGCCTTCGTCGTACCTCCTCCTTACGCCGTATGGTACGGGAAACCCAATTAACAGTTAACGATCTGATTTATCCGGTGTTTGTCATGGAAGGAGAAAACCAGCAAGAAGAGATTCCTTCCATGCCGGAAATCTATCGTTATTCCCTCGATTTACTCCTCAAAGAAATAGCCGATGCTGCTAATTTAGGGATCAATGCAGTTGCACTTTTTCCGCTCATTCCTACGGAAAAGAAAGATAACGCAGGAACAGAAAGCTATAACCCCGATGGTTTAGTACAGCGTACTATCAAAGCCATTAAACAAGAAATTCCTGAAATGACTGTCATTACTGATGTAGCCCTTGATCCTTTTTCTAGCTACGGTCATGATGGCATAGTAAAAGATGGCAAAATTCTCAACGACGAAACAGTAGAAGTATTAGTAAAACAAGCCATTTCTCAAGCAGAAGCAGGAGCAGACATAGTCGCCCCTTCCGATATGATGGATGGTAGAGTAGGAGCCATTCGTCAAGGTTTAGATGATGCTGGTTATTTTGATGTAGGCATCCTTGCTTATTCGGCAAAATACGCTTCAGCCTATTATGGTCCTTTCCGTGATGCTTTAGAATCTGCTCCCCAATTTGGTGACAAACAAACTTATCAAATGAACCCTGCTAATAGCCGAGAAGCGATTAAAGAAGTGGCTTTAGATATTGCTGAAGGGGCAGACATCGTAATGGTTAAACCAGCTTTAGCTTATCTAGATATTATTGGTCGCATCAAAGAATATACCAACTTACCTGTTGCTGCTTATAACGTTAGTGGTGAATATGCAATGGTTAAAGCTGCTGCCCAACAGGGTTGGATTGATGAAAAGCAAGTCATTTTGGAAACCCTTACCAGTATGAAACGGGCAGGGGCAGACTTAATTTTGACTTATTTTGCCAAACAAGTCGCTTTGATGTTGCGCTAAAGCACCTTGAAATCCTCACAATTTTCCTTGCAACAGACTTTGAATTTTTGACTATAATAATAATCATTATCAAAATATTATTCTATGATTATTGCTGTCGCTAGTCCCCCAGGTGCGGGCAAAACCCACTGGATTCATGAACAAATAGCCCAAACTAATAAACCTGTGGGCTATTTCAGCCCCGAAACCGATTCCATCCCCATTGATGCCATTTATCTCCAAAGTGAATATCCTCAATTGAAACTTTATCAGACAGGAGAAGAAGCAGCATTCACTGACACCATCACCTATGTTGAAATTCCTTGGTATTTAGATTTAGCAGGAATTGAACCTTTACTGCAAATGGTTAATTCTCATCGAGTGGCTATCATTCCGGATGATACAGACAGTACAGAATTAAAGAGTTGGGCCGATGAAATTATTCCAGGAACCAACATTATTAAACCAACCACAGATTTACAGATTCATCGGGGGGTTTTGACAGGCGAAATCTTAGATTTTGATAGTTTAGCTACTTTTTGGCTGGAACTT
The DNA here is from genome assembly GCF_003013815.1 of Cyanothece sp. BG0011. Taxonomy (GTDB): domain Bacteria; phylum Cyanobacteriota; class Cyanobacteriia; order Cyanobacteriales; family Microcystaceae; genus Crocosphaera. Next base: position 22,009 of record NZ_PRLH01000146.1, read on the forward strand.
ATCCAAGGTGCTTACGGTGAAGTCGTTCGGGCCAAGGGAATCTTTGATTTAGCAGACGGACAAATTTATTATGGTGATTTTATATCAGGGAAATCGGAATTAGAATTCAAACCCTTAAATTTACCCCGTTGGTTAGATGGTAAACCAGATCGTTTTAGTGGTTTTGAAGTAGTGGGTAGTAATTTAGATAAAGCTGAGATTGTTCAGACTGTCCGAGATTGCTGCGTTCCCGAAGCAGCCATTAATTATTACCAACAACAAGTAAAAGAAGCTTTAGCAACTGAATTAGAGGTAGTATGAAAATAGCAGTAATATCAGATATTCATGGTAATTATGCAGCTTTAGAGGCAGTTTTACTAGATATTGACCAACAAAAAGTCGAAAAGATTTATTGTCTTGGGGACTTAGTGGGTTATGGTCCTTTTCCCAATGCAGTAGCTGAGCAAATTCGTTCTTTAGATATTCCCACTGTACAGGGTTGTTGGGATGAAGATATTGTAGAAGGACTCAACGCTTGTGAGTGTAGTTATCCTTCCCTTTTGGCGGAAAAAAGAGGTGTAATCGCCCACGAATGGACAAATAAGCACGTCCATCCAGAAGTTCGAGAATATTTAGCCCAACTTCCCCATACTTATAAAGAAGGTAATCTCTGTTTTGCACATGGTAGTCCTCATAGCAACCACGAATATTTGTTACCGGAAATGGATGCTTTTACTGCTTTAGAAAGAGTCCTTTCCAGTGATGCAGAGATATTATTTTGCGGACATACCCATGTTCCCTACGTTCGCACCCTAGATGCTGGACAATTACAAGTAAGCGTTCATCAACCCCATAAAAAGGAAGAACCTACTGTTAGTTTTAATACTCCCCTGAAACGTATTATCAATGTCGGTTCCGTAGGAGAACCCCGTCATGGTCGTCCTGATGCTACCTATGTTATCTATGATACGGAAACACAAGCGGTAAACTTACGGGAGGTGGAGTATGACTATAAAATAACCTGCGCTGCTATATTAGATGCTGGTTTACCAGCGATTTTTGCTTGGCGTTTGGCTAGAGGTTTAGAATTTGCCGAAAAAGCCGATGATCCGACTCATGTTTGCGAACGTTAATCATAGCAATTTCTGTTAGTAGGGGTTAACGGCCGTTAACCCCTACAATATAAACATCTGGGGTAACTGAAAGATCATTTTTATTCATCGTTGATAACATCTTCTAGGCTGTATTTTCGTTCTTGAGGAAAGCGATCGCAAAAATATTTTACAAGGAAACCCCCTGAAACCCGGAACAGAATTTTGATGTTAAATATGATACTGGTTAATAGATGCACTAAATGTATTGTTATGGTAAGGTGTCCAAGACTATACAAGGGTTTAGTTAAACTGTTGTTTAAGTAAATACTTGTAAGTAAAAAGAATATATTAATAATAATTAACAATAATTTACCTGATGTAAGTATTACTATAAATTATTATCATTATACTATATATTAGTTTGAATCTTCACTGATTAAATAACTATCTTTTTGTAAGTTATTTAAACTATTCTTTTAATTTCTTAATTATTCAATATTATGTCTAAAAAAGCTCAACATATTATCCCTTGTGTATATCTTAAAAATTTTTGTCTTAATCCTAGAGAAAAAAGAGGTAAGAGAAAAATTAATTGTGTTAATTTAGATAGTGATAGATTCAGTGTTGAGACCAGAAGGATAGAAAAAGTAGCGAAATTAAATAGATTTTATTCTATAAAAAAAAATGAAGGAGAATATGATGATTCTCCTGAGAATAATAATGCAGATATTGAATCTACTTGGAATCGAGTAATCGATGATACTATAAAATTAAGTGATAAACTAAGTTTTTTGGATAAATCTAAGACCTTTGAAAAATCTCAGTTATCTATCGAATTAAAAGGACTTATTTCTCATCTTTTTTGGAGAGTTGAAGCTAGACGTACAGAAATTGAATCTTTTTTACACTCAGAGTCTATTCTTATCAAAAAAGATAGCCCAGAAAGGTTTAAAGAAATTACAAAATTAGTTCATTTAAGAGAAACAGGGCTTATGGCAGCAAGAACTTTTTTATCATTTTTAAACAAAGAAATTTGTATTTTTATTAGTGAAAAACCCATTTTTATTACTTCTGATAATCCTGTTATAATAAGTGATGGTGATCCACATGGTCGTACTGATATTTTAAATCTGAAATCTATTATACAATGTGCAATTAGTCCGAAAATTTTAGTGGTAATTTATCCTAGCCGAATATGCAATCGATTATCTGAAGATGAATTAGAGAAAATGTTAAAAGTTAGTAATAAGGGACTTTTTGAGAATGAAAATTTTAAAAAGATAAATCATCAAAAAATAAAGGTTAAAAAGATAGATGATTTAAAGTTTAAAGAATTTTATAATGAACTTATTTTAATTGAATCAAAGAGATGGCTATTCTCAAATAATCAAGATTTACTAAGGGAAATTTTATATCTTTTGCCTCAAAGATCAAAAGAAAGACCGAAAATCACCAATATTAATGATTCTTCTCTATTTGTATCTTCAAGAAGAAGATTTCTTAAAGAGTGCTTAAAAGATTTACAGAGACATTGAATGTACCTACTAATATCAAGCATACAGTTAAATAAGCACTAAATTTGATGTTAATTTAATTCAATATTATCTAGAATCGTAGCAAAAATACAACTAACCCCCAAATCGCACTAAGAGACTGTTCCTAAACAAAATATTAAGTAGGGTGCATTAGGAAAACTATATTTTTTGGGTAGTTACTATGATTTTTGGTGCATTACGCTACGCTAATACACCCTACAATTGTTTTAATCCTAAAGCTCAAAATCAATTACATTTTAAAAGTGAAAGAGCTTTCTTTTTAATCACATTGGGATCGACCTTTTCTTCCAGCAGATCGACAGTTAGTTTTCCTTCAAATGCTTCAAAAGAAGCCTCTTTAATTGCTCGCGGATAGGCTTCGTCAATTATTTCTTGTAAGATATCCCTATTGGCATAATAACCCCCTGACTTTCTTCTTCTGTTGGTACGATTGATATTGTCAATTGAGTTAAAAATAGATCGATCCCAGGAACTAGTCGTTCTTTGTTCTGCCTGTTGTTTAATTAGATGAAGCAAAAGAATTACCATATAGCTGTAGATTTTATTAAACTTATCTTCCTTTGACATTTCATCTATTTCATCAATAATTTGCAAAGCACCAATATAGTCCTGTGCTTCAATTTTTTTCCTTAATTCTTCGATTTCATACATACGTTTGATTTACCGATGGCGATATACTGATTTTATCAATTTATTATGGTGTAAGTATTTGATATAATGATTATCATTATTAAAAATAAGCAGAGCAATGTGGGCAATTTTAAGCGGAATTGAAGGAAATATCGCAGCTTACGAGGCAGTATTGGCAGATATCAAACGCCAACGCACTCCCGTAGAAGCATTGTATATTTTAGGGGATGTCATAGCAGCCAACCCCGATAGTGAAAAAGTAATTAAACGAATTCAAACCCCTTTACCTGGAGAATTAGAACCCCAAGTATGTGTCGGTTGGTGGGAGGAACAATGCTTTGCTTTACACGCTGTGGGTTCAACAGCAGAACCGACAGAATTAATCGGTCGCTTTGGGATGGAAACCGTAAAAGTTCTTTGGGATTTCGTATCCCGTGAAACGGTACAGTGGTTACGCAATTGTCATTTTGGCTTCTTTGAATTAGATTGTCTGTTAATTCACGGCAGTACCGTTAGTGCCAGCGATGAGTTAACCCCCGAAACCCCCCCCTGGCAAATGCTCGACCGTTTGCAAAGAGTAGAGGCCAATTCTCTTTTTTGTGGTCGTTCTGGTCAAGTTTTTGAATATGTACTACAAGGGGGTTCGGTGAATAGTTCGGTGATGACTTTAGATAGTAAGCAACCCATGCAAACGATGATGGCACCCAAAAGAAGGGTTGTAGGGGTAGGAAATGTCGGTAGAGAACCTGGAAAGGCTACTTACACCCTTTATAGTCCTAATAGCGATTGTTTGGAGTTTAAGACAGTTTACTATGGGGAGAAAAAGGGTTTCGGTAATTAAATCGAATTAATCGAGTTCTTTGCCTTTGGTTGTGGTAGGAACAGATAAACAATGCTCGATCTGTTGATACAATTTATCCTTATCCAAATTTTGTCCAATCAAAACCAATTGATTTTTGGGTGTCCCTTTCCATTGATCATCTTCTAAAGTAAACCGCTTACCACTAAGATGAAAAATGTGGCGATCGCTACTTTCATTGAACCATAAAATACCTTTAGCTCGAAAAACATTTTTGGGGATTTGGTTATCTAGAAAATATTGAAATTTCCGAAGAGAAAAAGGTTTATCGCTTTCAAAAGAAACGGAGGTAAAACCATCATTTTCTAAATGATGGGAATGGTGATCATAGTGATGATGATCGTGGTCATGATCATGGTGATGGTGATCATGGTGATCATGGTCGTGATCATGGTGATGTTCAATTTCTTGATGCTCAAAATATTTATCAGATTCAAATAATCCCACACTCAGAATTAACGGCAAGGAAACTTGAGATTTCTTAGTACGCAAAATTCTAGCAGATTCTTTCATCTCTCTAATTCTATTTTCTAAAGAATCGACCTCAGCTTCATCTACTAAGTCAGTCTTATTTAAAACAATAATATCTCCATAAGCAATCTGACTTTGAGCTGCTTCTGACTTGAATAAATCGAGGCTGAAATTAGCACAATCTACCATTGTAATGATAGAATCTAGACGAGTCATGTCTCTTAATTCTGTCCCCAAAAACGTTAAAGCAACTGGGATAGGATCAGCTAATCCTGTGGTTTCAACAATCAGGTAATCTACTTTTTCAGGACGTTCTAAAACTTTATAAACTGCTTGAACTAAATCTTCGTTAATTGTGCAACAGACGCAACCATTGTTGAGTTCTACTACATTATCTTCAGTGGTAACAATTAACTCATTATCAATGCCAATTTCTCCAAACTCATTTACTAAAACTGCTGTTTTTATTCCTTCTTGATTGGTTAAAATGTGGTTGAGAAGTGTTGTTTTTCCACTTCCGAGAAACCCAGTAATAACTGTTACAGGTACGCCCCGTTTGGTTGCATCAATTATATCATTGTTTCGGGGCTGTTTATCCACTATTTGCATAATTTTTCGGAGTAGTTAACTTATGGGCAAGAAAACAATCAACAGGTAGATTTACTCTATCGGTTGATATACATTCTTTTTTATATTAGCTCATTAACTGATAAAATGAGAATAATAATCATTCTTATAAAAAAGTATCTCGAGGTTGTCTGCCGATGAATACCAAGAATCCCCAATATGACGTTGTCATTGTCGGAGCTGGGGCTGCTGGAATTGGTTGTGGGGTGGTCTTAAAAGATTTAGGCATTGAAAACTTTGTTATTTTAGAACGGCATCAAGTGGGTGCTTCTTTTAGCCGTTGGCCAGAGGAAATGCGCTTCATTACGCCGTCGTTTCCCAGTCATGGGTTTGGACTCCTGGATCTCAATTCAGTCGTTTTAAAAACTTCTCCTGCCCTCACCTTTGGACAGGAACATCTTTCGGGGAAGGAGTATGCTTTATATTTGGAGACTATCACCGAGTATTTTCAACTTCCCGTAAAAACTGAGACGGATGTAGAAACAATTGAAGTTCTACGTCAATGCAAGGGGTTTGTTATTCAAACCAATAGAGGTGAGTTCCGAGCGCAGTTTGTCATTTGGGCAGCAGGAGAATTTCAATATCCTCGTTTAAACCCGTTTCCTGGTGCGGATTTATGTATTCATAATTCTCAAGTCCGTTCTTGGTCCAAGCTTGAAGGAGATGAATTTGTGGTGGTTGGGGGCTATGAAAGCGGTGTCGATGCAGCGTCAAACTTAGCAGCATTAGGGAAAAAAGTCAAGTTATTAGATCGCAACAGTAGCTGGGCAAACTTAGACCCAGACCCCAGTATTTCTTTATCTCCCTATAGCCTAAGACGTCTCGAAATAGCTTATTCTCTGGGTCGAGTCGAGCTAATTGGGGAAAAACAAATCGAAGAAGTTAAGGCCGTCAAAAATGGATATGTAGTAGAAAGTGAGTATGAAAAGTGGTTTAGTTCAACACCGCCAATTCTCTGTACCGGTTTTGATAGCAGTTTAAAACAGATTGCTCCCATGTTTGATTGGTCAAATGGCTATGCGGCACTGACTCAAGAAGATGAGTCTACCCTAACGCCAGGATTCTTTGTCGTCGGGCCTTCGGTCCGTCACGGGGAGTTAATTTTTTGCTTTATTTACAAATTTCGGCAACGATTTGCTGTGGTCGTTAATGCGATCGCTCAACGTCTGGAAATCGATACGACTCCCTTGCAAGTCTATCGTCGAGAAGGGTTGTTTTTAGATGACCTTTCTTGCTGCGATAACGATTGTGTTTGTTAAAAAAGAAAATGAATATCTTTACACCCTCAAAAATAGAACGAGATTGTGTTGTTGTCATTGGCAAAGAAAATACGGGCAAGTCACAACTAATTGCTTCTCTGACGGGTAAATCTGCATATAGTGACAATTTTCGTGGCTCTACCATAGCTTGCGAAACGTATCAATCTGAAGCCTATAGTTTTATTGATACCCCTGGAATTCTTTATCGTTCCGATAGCGTAACCACTAGGCAAGCTTTGAGACAGTTGCAAGAGAATGACACCGTACTATTAGTAGTCAAGGCAACCGACGTAGATAGAGATTTAGCAGATTTATTACCCTTGGTAGCAGATAAACGGGGTATTGTGGTGATTACTTTTTGGGATAAGCTATCCTCGACCACCCACAATCAACAAGTGGTTCGAGAGTGGAGGCAAAACTCTAACCTGAGCATTATAACTGTAGATGCTCGCTACCTGACAGCAAAACAGCAAAACTTTATTGTAGATGCTCTCGGAGAACCTCATCCTTTTCCTGAGCAATGGATTCCTCAAAGGGCTGGTTGGCACATTCAACCGCAACCGACGCTGCTAGAGCATCCGAACCTGGGCTGGCTACTAGCGATCACCCTATTACTGATTCCTGCCATAATTGCTGTTTGGGGGGCTAACTCCTTTGCCACTTTAGTAGACCCCGTCATGCAAGCTGCGGTCGCTTCTTTGATTGAACCGTTATCCCAACTCCCGATTGGGTTAAAAGAAATACTCATCGGTCAATATGGACTGGTAACGATGGGGCCGTTGCAGAAATGTTGAATGTCTTTAGAAAACTTTACATATCAAATTAGACTAACCCTATGGTGCTTAAATTTCACCTTAACCAAATCAGTTTTCTGAACCAATGTACATAGCTAATTTCCTGACACATATAAGCTTGAAGATAACGGAGTTTATCTAATATCGTTTTTTCCAAATTCTAATGGTATTTCTATTAACTGTAGAATTAAATAAGCAATTAAGCAACTATAGATTTGGATTCTAATTCCATTCTCATTCTTCGTCATTAGTCTGTCTAATTTTAAGTGCATCTTTAAAAATTTCCAAAGTAATTCTATCTGCCATCTTTGTACATAAATCTCTGCTATTTCCTCATTGCTTACTCCTTCTTCTCCATCAAAGGGTAAATTAGTTGCTAATCTAAATTCAGTCCTGTCTTCTAAGTCACAAAATGCGACTACTCTAATTTCTACTTCTCTTTCATCTTTTCCTACTTTAGAATTACCATCATCTAGCCTTTCTAAAGTAACATTATTTTTAATTCTCAAGACAAATGCTTTGTTTTGTTGTTCTTTCAACTCCCTGATTCTTTCACAAGAAGCGAACCCTCTATCCATTATGCCTACTCCATTTTCTGGAATTGCATTTACTGTTTGATGTCCATATTTATAGTCATGTCCTTGCCCAAAATGAATAACTATTCCTCCTGTTTCTGATGTCCAGTTGTCTAATCCACAAAATAGTTTAACTTGATGATATCCTTGACTGCATAAAAGTTTACTTGTTAGACTAAGTATAGTAGAATCAATAGGAAAATAAGAACGAGCTTTTCTTTCTCCTTTTCGTTGACGAAGCTTTCTTTTTAATTGATTAATGATGTCAAGAAAAACTTGAGTGTCTCTTTTCTTGCTTGCCTTAGAAAAATTAGATATTTTTAGGTCTATTCCTTGAGTATTTAATCTTTTAAATAAATCCTGCATACTCACAACACTTTTATCCATTACATACTCCAACCAGCAGGAGACAAATGAAAATGTACTGAGAACCGAATAATCATTTCTAGGTAAAGGTTTTAAGATAGTTTTAATGACTTTAGGAAAACTTTGTAAAATCAAATTATTTATTTTGCTTTTCTATGTTTTTTCTTATTCTAGCATTTTAAACGGATTTTCTCCAGGCTTTTTTCTAACATTCAACATTTCTGGGAGGTGGCATCTGAATCCTTAGATTTCTATCAAGTTGACCCAATGGGGTTGGATTGGACTGATAGGATGATCCTAGAAACCATGATCAACAACTTTAATGGTGGGCCAGTGGGATTAGAAAGTGTGGCAGCTTCAACAGGAGAAGATGCGAAAACCATTGAGGATGTATATGAACCCTATCTGCTACAAATTGGGTTTCTTCATCGCACCTATCGGGGGAGGATGGTCACAGAATTGGCGATAGAACACTTATTGAAAACTGATTTGAACTAATGATTTAATTGATAAACGGCGATGGTGGAATCACCGAATTCTCAGCCATTACAAAGAAATGCAACAAATTATAGAGAAATATAACAAAGAATAACAACGCTAACACTAACATTTACATCAGCCTGAAATAATTACGGAAGTAGAATGCACTTTCTGACGCATAATGTTCCCTAATTGCGTAATAACTAGCAAAACCTAAGAAAATTACCAGTCTGATGAACCAGCATACTTATAACAAAATCCACCAGTGGATATCAAAATCAAGGGGAATCATCCTCATGGGACTTATACCCAGTTTATGGATGGGTTTAACCCAGAAAACCCTCGCAAGGAACCTAGATTTAGGAGAATGGGAACAATTGGGGGATGTCTTGATAGAAAACGCAGGACAAAAAGCGAAATTGTCAACAGATGCAACCTTCTTTTTTGGATTTGGGGATGATAGCGATGTCGGTGCGAATAACGGAGAATTTAACCAATCAGGACAATTAGCCGAAATTGTCGGTTTTGGAGGTTTAGAAGACTATTTAGGGATACCAGTGGCGTTATTAGATGTAGAAGGATTTGCTTACGAAGGATCAGCAATAAAGACAGAATTAACAGTCAATGCAGGAGATAAATTAAGTTTTGACTGGCAATTTTTTACCAACGAAACATCAACAGAAATAGAAGAGGAATTGCGACCATTTAAAGACTATGCCTTTGTGTTAATTGATGGTCAAATTAGCAAATTAGCGGATTACCAAAAAGTAGTTGAACAAGGCTTACTAGACGTAGAAACAGGGACATTTGATAGTAAAACTGAAAAAGAAATCTGGGAGTATCGGTTCGATACAGAAGGAACCTATCAGGTCGCTTTGGGAATAATCGATGTAGATGATTTCTTTATTACCTCAGCCTTATCAGTAGAAAATGTACAATTACAAGTGGTTCCAGAACCATTAACTGTACTGGGAACAGTAACAGCCATAGGATTTGGGTATGGATTTAAAAAAAGTTTAAAAAAGAGTAGGAGCAAAAAAATGGAAAGCTGATAACTATAGTTAGTCAAATTAAAAAAAGCTTAACAACTATTGATCTCTTAGTCTTTTAGTTAATTTGGTTACAAAATGACATGGCTTTCCTGGTAAAAATTAAAGAGAGATTCAACGTTTATTCTGATAATGGACTAGGGAATCTTAATGGAAAGAAGCCAGAAAAAAGTAAGAAAATTTTGATTAGAGAAAACTGAAAAAATGGAAAACTTTGTTTCAGAATTGACCAGCAATCAACATCCTAGTATTAGTCCTTTAGAAAACAATGTAATGGTATCTCGTGAGATAGAAAGTCATCTATCTCAAATGAATCCTTCAGATTTGTTATTAATAGAAATTGATCAATGGCTCGAACAGTCTAAAAATTTAACTGAAACTCAAGAATGGGGAATAGAAAAAGATATTATTAATAGGGAGACTATTCAAAAAGAAATAATAGATATCAAGTTAGATGAATTATTAGGAAATTATCAAGTAGCACTTACAGAAGATGAATTATTAAACAATAGTGATAAAAAGAGTCAATGGCTCGAAAGACTAGAGGAGTTTAATGAGGATGAATTAATTAAAGATGGTCTAAAAAAAGTCAATCAGAGATTATCGAACTTTTTAGAAGAAAAAGATTGGGAATCAAGACTGAAAGAAATATTAGGAAATAAATGGGATAAAGAAAAAGCAGAAAGTCTAATTAAAGAAATTATAGAAGAGAAGAGACAACCTAAAATTGAAATTGTAGAAGGTCAAATTTTAGGAAGTCAAGGAGGTTATGCTGCTTCAAAAAAAACAATCTACTTAGAAAAAACATTAGTAGAACGAGCAGCCGAAAATCCTAGAGAATTAGAGAAGGTAATAGCAGAAGAACTAGGACATTATTTAGATCATCAACTAAATGGGAAAATAGACACCAAAGGAGATGAAGGAGCTAAATTTTCGGCTGTTTTATTCCAAGAAGCAGTTAGTATTGAAACTGAAAAAAGATGGAATGAAGAAAATGACTACGGAAAAATTAATTTTGAGGGAGAAATAATTGAAATAGAGCAATCAACAAATGAAATTATTGGGACAACAGGAAGAGATATTTTAGAAGGAACTAACTTAAATGATAGAATAATTGGAGGATTCAGTGCGGATATTTTAATAGGAAAAGAAGGAGAGGATAGCTTTATTTATCAAAGTATTAGAGATGCAGGGGACATCATTAAAGATTTTGAAATAGGAAAAGATAAGATTGATTTAACCCTAGTCTTAGAAAGCTTTGGATATACGGGAAATAACCCCTTAGAAGATGGATATATTGTGTTAGGAGATTATAGTAAAGGAACTATTGTCTACTTAGATAGTGATGGAATAGGTGGATATAGTCCCCGTCCTTACATTCAAGTAGAAACAGTAACACCTACGGAATTAGGAAGTCAATTAGACCATTTTTGTCCTTACCCAGTTGTGATTGAAAATCAACCCCCGACGGTTGCGTTAGACACCATCATTAACAGTCTCAATGAAAATAGTGATACAACTAATCCAATCAAAGTAGCAGATATTGTTATCAATGATGATGGAGAAGGAACGAATAATTTAACCTTAAGTGGAACTGATGTAGCGTTATTTGAGATTATTGGTGATGAATTATTACTCAAAGCTGGTGCTAATTTAGACTTTGAAAGTCAGTCGATTTACCAAGTTAATGTAGAGGTTGATGACACGACGGTTGGGGTAACACCTGATGATTCTGTCACTTATATCTTAGCCATTACGGATGTTAACGCACCTCCCACTGTTACTTTAAATAATTCCGTTGCAAGTCTCAATGAAAATCTAGATACAACTAACCCCATCAAAGTAGCAGATATTGTTATCAATGATGACGGAGAGGGAACAAACAGTTTAGCCTTAAGTGGTGACGATGCTGACTTCTTTGAGATAGTTGATAACGTCTTATATTTGAAAGCTGGTACAATCTTAGACTTTGAAGATAAGAGTAGTTATAACGTCAGAGTAGAAGTTGATGATGTAGAAGTTGAAGACACACCGGATGGCTTTGTTGATTACAGTTTGACTATTACGGATGTAAATCAACCGCCCACGGTTGCTTTAGACAACGTTATCAACAGTATTAATGAAAATCTAGATACGACTAATGCTGTTAAAGTAGCTAATATTCTTATTACTGACGACGGAGAAGGAACCAATGATTTAATCTTAAGTGGGGACGATGCAGGGTTATTTGAGATTGTTGGGAATGGATTATTTCTCAAAGCAGGAACTAGCTTAGACTTTGAAACCCAGTCGAGTTATCAAGTTGATGTAGAAGTTGATGACCCAACAGTTGGGAATACTCCAGATGCTTTCGCTACTTATACCTTAACCATAGGTGATGTTAATGCTGCTCCGACTATTACCTTAAACAATTCGGTTGAGAGTCTCAACGAAAATGTTGATACTACCAATCCTATTACAGTAGCAGATATTGTCATTAATGATGACGGGGAAGGAACAAATAATTTAACCTTAAGTGGGGATGATGCTGACTTCTTTGAGATAGTTGATAACGTCTTATATTTGAAAGTTGGTACAACCTTAGACTTTGAAAATAAGAGTAGTTATAACGTCAGAGTAGAAGTCGATGATGTAGAAGTTGGAGACACACCGGATGGTTTTGTTGATTACAGTTTAACTATTACGGATGTTAACGCACCCCCTTCTATCATTTTAAATAATTCCGTTGCCAGTCTTAATGAAAATACAGATACGACTAACCCCATCAAAGTAGCAGATATTGCTATTAATGATGACGGGGAAGGAAGTAATAATTTAACCTTGAGTGGAGACGATGCAGACTTATTTGAAATTGTTGGAAATGAATTATTCCTCAAAGCTGGGGCTAATTTAGACTTTGAAAACCAGTCAAGTTATCAAGTTGATGTAGAGGTTGATGATCCGACTATTGGGGGAACACCTGATGATTCTGTCACTTATACCTTAGCTATTACAGATGTTAACGAACCCCCTTCTATTACCTTAAACAATCCGGTTGAGAGTCTCAATGAAAATCTAGATACAACTAGCCCTGTTAAAGTAGCAGATATTGTCATCAATGATGATGAAGAAGGAACCAATGATTTAAGTTTAAGTGGAACTGATGCAGCATTATTTGAGATTATTGGCACTGAACTCTTCCTCAAAGCCGGGACTAATTTAGACTTTGAAACCCAGTCGAGTTATCAAGTTAATCTAGAGGTTGATGATCCAACGGTTGGGGTAACACCAGATGATTCTATCACTTATACATTAACAATTAGTGATGTTAATGCACCCCCCACTGTTACGTTAGAAAACCCAGTCATTAATCTTAACGAAAATACTGATACCACTAACCCGATTAAAGTAGCGGATGTTGTTATCAATGATGACGGAGAGGGAACAAACAGTTTAGCCTTAAGTGGAGATGATGCTGACTTCTTTGAGATAGTTGATAACGTCTTATATTTGAAAGCTGGTACAACCTTAGACTTTGAAGATAAGAGTAGTTATAACGTCAGAGTAGAAGTTGATGATGTAGAAATTGGAGACACCCCAGATGGTTTTGTTGATTACAGTTTGACTATTACAGATGTTAATGAATCTCCCATTGTTGATGGAAATAAAACTATTACAGTTTTAGAAGATAGTGGACAAACCTTATTAAACATTAATCAACCCACAGATGTAGATGGAGATAACTTAACCATTACCATCGATACTATTCCTGATAGTAGTCAAGGAAATATTTTAAATAATGGAGTTGCTGTAAATGTTGGAGACAACCTAACCCTAGAAGCGTTAACTAACTTAGTATTTACTCCTGTAGAAAATGCTAATGGAGAAGCAGGAAACTTTACTTATACTGTCTTCGATGGAGTTAATGCTGTCTCACAAACTATCACCATTAATATTACTCCTGTTAATGACTCTCCTACCTTAACAATACCCAGTTTACCGACTATTTCCGAAGCAACCAACTTTAGTATTACTGGGATTATCGTTAATGATATTGATGCAGAAATTGTTCAAGTGACTTTAACGGTTAACAACGGAGTCATTAGTTTAAGTGATTTACAAAATATAATCGTAATTAATGGAACAGGAAATGAAGATGGTACTATTACCATTCAAGGAAATATTAATAATGTTAATGCTGCTTTAGACAGTTTGATTTATCGCAGTAATTTGAACTTTGAAGGAATAGAAAACTTAGAAATCACCGCTAACGACTTAGGAAATACGGGAGAAGGAGGGATATTAGAAGTTACAGAAACCCTAAATATTAACGTAGAAGCAACCAATCAACCCCCCGATGCAGAACCAGACAAATTATTAACTGTTGATCAAGATAGTGGAGGGAATGGTTTAAATATTACCCCACCAATTGATCCTGATAATGATCCTTTAACCATTACAATCACAGAGGTTCCTGATAGTAATTTAGGAGTTCTTGAACTCAATAATAACCCTGTCACTATCAATCAAATATTAAGCAGTAATGAGTTACAACAATTAGTATTTATTCCTGCAAATGGAGTTACAGGAAACGGTGGAAACTTCAGTTATTTAGTCGAAGATGGACAAGGAGGAAGTGATACACAAACCGTGACTTTTAACATTTCTCCTGTGATTATTTTACGGGAAGAAGATAACTTTAAAGTCATCCATGAAGAAACCATTACCATTCCCGAAACTCCTTCAAAAATACGCTTTACTTATGAATCATTAAACTTTGATTTTGGGGATATAGACTTTATTAACGATGCGTTTGAAGTTGCGTTATTAGGGAATAATGGAGAGAGTTTAGTTTATACCATTGATACGGATAAAGATACTTTCTTTAATAGTACCGAAGAACAAGGAATTATCACAGCGAATGGAGTGGAAATAGAGGGTAATACGGTTAGTTTGGATGTGGGATATTTACCTGAGAATACTGAAGCGACTTTAATCTTCCGTTTGGTTAATAATGATAGTGATACGGAAACATCTGTCCGTATTCGTGGTTTAGAGATTGTCGAAAATACCAATCCTATAACCACAGGAGTGACACCAAATACTCCAGTCAATACTGCAACAAATTCAATCAACTTTGCTGTTGTAGAAGATGTTTCGAGTAGTATCATTGCTGAATATCAAATTACTTCATTCGATGAAAAAGATAAGACATTATCCACAGAAGTTAATCTGAAAAATATTGGAACTTATGGATTAAATGATTCTGTAATTGTTGCGATCGCAAATATCAGCAGTCCTAATATTTGTGTTGTTGATGCAGATGGAATTACCCCCGAAGGATTACCCTATTATGACTTTACTAATTTACTGAATAATGGAAAATTAGATCCCGAACAAATTAGTCAAAGTATAACCTTCAATTTCCGAAACCCCCAAGAAATACAATTTACTTATGATTTAGTAATTCTTGCAGAAATTAATCAACCTCCCGTCATAGAAAGTACCCCAACCCTAGAAATTATTGGGGGACAAACCTACCAATATGATGTTAATGCAACGGATATCAATGGCGATAATTTAACCTATTCCTTAACCGTTTCACCGGAAGGAATGGCCATTAATTCCCAAACAGGAGAAATTACTTGGGAGACAACCATCGATGATATCGCAAACCATCAAATTACTATAGAAGTGAGTGACGGAAGAGGAGGAATTGATACCCAAACATACAATTTATCCGTCATTTCTGAACCCCCCAACCGTCCCCCACTGTTTACTACTTCTCCTGTGGTTGATGCTTATATTAATCAACTGTATCAATACGATGCAGATGCAATTGATCCTGATTTAGACCCCTTATCATTTAGTTTAATATTAGGACCAGATGGGATGACTGTTAACTCCCAGACGGGAGTTGTGGAATGGACACCACCCCCAGTCTTAGTCTTAGGAGATACAGTATTTGGTCAAATTGGAATACCTGGAGAAAAAGACGAATTTACCTTTAGTGGAGTGTTGGGACAACAAATTTATTTTGACCCCTTACAATTTACTGGTAATCGTTTTGATTGGAATTTTGAAGTTTATAGTCCCAGTGGACAACGAATCGTTGATACGAATTTAGAATCCTCAAATAATCAGATCATTACTCTTACAGAAACAGGAAATTATCGTATTGTTGTTGATGCAAATAGTGACGTAACAGGAAGTTATGGGTTTAGGGTAATTGATGTTAATTTAACCCCAGTTATTTCCCTTGATACAGTAATAGAAAATCAACTAAGTCCAGGGTCAGAAGATGATATTTATCGCTTTACTGGAAATGAAGGACAAAAACTATTCTTTGATAGTTTGAGTAGTGGTAGTTTAAATTGGGTATTGTATGATCCTGATAATAAAGTTGTTACCAATTCTAACTTTAGTGATCTTGAACTTTATTTACCCACAGATGGAGAATATAAACTGGCCATTAGAGGAACAGGTAGTTTAACCGATATCACTCCTTACCGTTTTGAAATTATTACCCCTGATGAAATTACCCGTCCCATGAATTTGGGTAATAATGAAAATCTAAATAGTGTATTTGGAGAAATAACTGAAAAAGGAGAAGAAGACGTTTACACCTTCACTGGAACAACAGGCCAAAAACTCTATTTTGATCCCTTATATTTAGATTCTACTGCTACTTTCAGTCACACCATAAATATAACCAGTCCCAGTGGAAGATCAATCTTTAGTCAAAACCTTTACTACGGAGATAGAGACACCCCATTTTCCTTACCCGAAGATGGAACCTATCGAGTCAGAATTGATGCGTTAGGGGAAAATACAGGAAGTTATAGTTTCAACCTCCTAGATGTTGGTTTAGCAACCCCGATTAACTTAGATACAGACTATTCAGGAACCCTAAGTTTAGGCCAAGAAACCCATTTCTATCAATTTGCAGGAACCGAAGGACAACGCATCTTTATTGATAGTCCTAATGATTTATCGGGGGCCAGATGGACAGTTTATGATTCTGGTAATAAACAAGTTGCTAGTACGTCAATTTTTAGTGCAATTGAACTGGTATTAGACCATACCGATACCTATACCTTAGCAATTCAAGGAAATAATGGTACAACTCCTGTTGATTATTCCTTCAAAATTATCACTCCAGATATTATTACAAACTCCCTAACTTTAGATACCAATATTGTTAGTGAAATAACTGAAAAAGGGGAACGAGATATTTATACCTTTACAGGAACCAAAGGACAAAGACTCTTTTTAGATACCTTAATTGATCGTTCTGATTTTCGAGTTACTGTGGTAAGTCCTAGTGAAAATAACCTCATTAATAATATTTCAATGTATCGGGATGATTTTCGAGAACCCTTTATCCTCCCAGAAACAGGAAATTATCAGGTAATTATAGATGGTTCGGGAGAAGCAATAGGAGACTATGGTTTTAAATTAATTGATGTGGATGAATCTCCCACTTTAACCCCAGAAATATTAACAGGTAATCAAACCCTTGATCCTGGAAAATCTATTCAATTCTATCAATTTGTTGGTAATGAAGGAGAGAGAATTTACTTTGATAATCAAGAAAATTCACCTAATACAAATTGGCATCTTTATACTACCAGTAATCAGGAATTAAGAGAAGTTAGTTTAAACAGTGATTTTGAGTATGTTCTCCCTAATGATGGAACCTATTTCTTGATGTTAAGAGGAGAAAGAAATGATGAAACGGTTCCTTATAATATTCAAGTCGTTGCTACCACCACAGAAATAACACCATTAACTATCAATAATGAAGTGAATGGAGACATTTCTAAACTGGGTGAACAAGATATTTACACCTTTGATGGAACCGTTGGACAAACCTTACACTTTGAACCTCGCGGTGATAATAGTAACGTTACTGTCACCTTAAATAGTCCCAGTGGTCAGCAAATCTTTAATCTCAATGGTAATAGTTATAGTACCCCAATAACCTTAATAGAAGCAGGAACTTATCAATTAACAGTTGATGGAAATACTGATAATACGGGTAGTTACAATTTTGTGATTTCCGATGCAGGTTTACCCTTATCCTTTGGAACTGAATTTAATGGTAATTTAGAAACAAGAAATACAATTTTATATCAATTTGAAGGAACAGCAGGACAACAATTAAACTTTGATAGTTTGAATACAGTATCTGGTTTAACTTGGAGATTATATTCAGAACAAACTTTATTAAATGGTAATCAAATTGTTGACTCAAGATCATTTCTGAGTGATTTTAATGTTACCTTACCTATTGATGGAACCTATACCTTAGCTTTACTGAATACTTCTGATAATGATCTTAGTTATGAGTTCCAAGTTAATGATATTTCTCCAACACCTGTTGTTAATAACGGTATAGAAACCTTACGAGAAGGCACTATTTCAGTTGGAGGTGAAATTGATACTTATACCTTTACCGCAAATGCAGGAACCTTAATTTATTTTGATGGACAAGATACATCTAACTTTAACTTTTATGCAAATCTTAAAAATCCTGATGGAAGTAGTGTTGTTAACGGTTTATGGACAGGATTTGATTATGGTGCATATTTATTACCCCAAACAGGTGAATATACCATAGAAGTTCGTGGTAATGGTAACAGTATTACAGGAGATTATAGCTTCAAATTAGTTGAACTGAAAACATCAGTAAATATAGACTTAAATATACAAAATGATATTGCTTTAAATCCATTTGAAACTAAAGGATTTAAGTTTACAGGAACCGCAGGACAGAAAATATGGTTTGATGGATTAAATACTACTAATCCTAATATTACAGCAAGGTTATTAAACTCTAGTGGTCGTCAAA
This sequence comes from Cyanothece sp. BG0011, assembly GCF_003013815.1. Classification (GTDB taxonomy): domain Bacteria; phylum Cyanobacteriota; class Cyanobacteriia; order Cyanobacteriales; family Microcystaceae; genus Crocosphaera. The sequence goes on from NZ_PRLH01000146.1 coordinate 40,581, forward strand.
TTTCGTCTTTAAGTGATCTGCGAGGTGATATAGGATTACAAACTTTAGAATCAGATGGAGACTATTATCTTGTTCTACAATCTAATAATAATGCAGACACAACAGCTAGTTTTAAACTATTAGATAATAGCAATGCAACCCTCATTGATTTAGATACAGAAATTAGTGGAGACTTTGGAGAAAGTACCCTCGAAACCCATCTTTATCGCTTTAATGGAACCGAAGGACAACGGCTGTATTTTGACCGTATAGATGGCGATTTTTGGAATTCATACTATATCTATGATCCCTCAGGTCAACAGCTATTTTCTCAACGTTTTCATGCTGATTATGAAGGAATTACTTTAGTAGCAGATGGAGAATATACTTTTATTGTTCAAGGAACAGTTAATGCAAGTAATAATAACTATAATCTGACCATAGTTACTCCTGAATTCACGACAAATTCAATAACAATAGATGAAATAATTAACGGAGAAATTAGTGAACCAGGAGAACAGGATACTTACACTTTTGATGCTATCATTGGACAACAAATATGGTTAGATGAACTGTTAGGAAATAGTAGTATTGTTGCTACCTTATATAGTCCCAGTAATCGTCAAGTATTTAGTACCAATTTTGGCAGTTTAGACTATAATACTTCTCGTCCAATCTTAGCAGAAACAGGAACCTATCGACTGGTAATTGATGGAACAGGAGAGACAACAGAAGCATATCGTTTCCGCTTATTAGACTTTGCTGATGGGACACTCATTAACTTAGATGAAGATATTAGTGGAAACTTTGGTGAAATCGGACGAGAAGCACATATTTATCGCTTTGATGGAACCGAAGGACAACGACTCTATTTTGACCAAAAAGATGGAGATTTTGGGAACTATTACTATGTTTATGATCCATCGGGTCAACGTTTATTCTCTCAACGTTTATATACTGATTATGAAGGACTTACCTTACCTATCGATGGAGAATATACATTAGTATTTGAAGGAGATAATCGCTCTAATAATAACTATCAACTCGAAATTGTTACTCCTGATTTTATAACTAATTCCTTAATCATAGGAGACACCATTGAAGCAGAAATTAGTGAAGCAGGAGAACAAGATATTTACACCTTCGAGGGAACAATTGGACAACAAATATGGTTAGATGAACTGTTAGGAAATAGTAGTATTGTTGCTACCTTATATAATCCTAGTAATACGCAAGTATTGAGTACCAACTTTGGCAGTTTAGACTATAATACTTCCCGACCAGTCTTAGCCGAAAATGGAACTTACAGACTGGTAATTGATGGAACAGGAGAGACAACAGAAGCGTATCGTTTCCGCTTATTAGACTTTGCTGATGGGACACTCATTAACTTAGATGAAGATATTAATGGAAACTTCGGAGAAACGGGACGAGAAGCACATATTTATCGCTTTAATGGAACCGAAGGACAACGACTCTATTTTGATCAAAAAGATGGAGATTTTGGGAACTTTTATTATGTTTATGCTCCATCGGGTCAACGTTTATTCTCTCAACGTTTATATACTGATTATGAAGGACTTACCTTATCTATCGATGGAGAATATACATTAGTATTTGAAGGAGATAATCGCTCTAATAATAACTATCAACTCGAAATTGTTACTCCTGATTTTATAACTAATTCCTTAATCATAGGAGACACCATTGAAGCAGAAATTAGTGAAGCAGGAGAACAAGATATTTACACCTTCGAGGGAACAATTGGACAACAAATATGGTTAGATGAACTGTTAGGAAATAGTAGTATTGTTGCTACCTTATATAATCCTAGTAATACGCAAGTATTGAGTACCAACTTTGGCAGTTATGATGATAGTTCAAACCGACCTATCTTAACTGAAAATGGAACCTACAGACTGGTAATTGACGGAACAGGAGATACAATACAGGATTACAGTTTCCGCTTATTAGACTTTGCTGATGCACCTTTAATTGATTTAGATACAGATATTAGTGGAAACTTTGGAGGAACCCAACGAGAAGCGGATATTTATCGCTTTAATGGAAGCAAAGGACAACGACTTTACTTTGATAGAAAAGATGGCAGTTCATCTAATTATTACTATGTTTATGATCCATCAGGTCAACGTTTACTCTCTCAACGATTACATCTAGATTATGAAGACATAACCTTAGAATTAGATGGTAACTATACCATTGTTTTTGAAGGAATACAGTCTGCAACGAATAATAATTACAATCTGGAAATTGTAACCCCCAACTTCATTACTAATTCCTTAATTTTAGGAGAAACTGTACAATCAGAAATTACCGAAGCAGGAGAAAGAGATGTTTATACTTTTGAGGGAACAACAGGTCAACAATTATTCTTTGATGCGTTAGTGGGTAATACAAACTTAGATGCACGTTTATACTCTCCGAGTGGTGCATTAATTATTAACCGTGATACCAATAATGATTGGACACCGTTTACCTTAACTGAAACCGGAATCTATCGCTTAGAAATTGATGGTAATCTTGATACGATTGGTAATTATGCTTTCAAACTAAGCGATCGCACTTTAGCCACTCCTTTAACCTTTGATGAAGCGATTACAGGAACCTTAGAACCCAATAATGAAACCATACTATATCAAATTATAGGAAGCAAAGGAACGATTCTTAACTTCGATCTTGAAGCCAGTCAATGGGAAGGGAATCGTGCAAACTGGACGTTATATGACCCCAATAATGGAATTTTAGCCCAACCTTTCTACTATGATCCTGATTTTCAAGTCGCTTTACCCTCTGATGGATTATACACCTTAGCGATCGCAGGAAATAGCACCACTCCCGTTGATTACAGTTTCCAAGTCACAGATAATTCCGTTGCACCTATCCCCCTTACCGGAACCAATGTTACTGCTATCGGAACTGTTCCTGATGTAGGAGATGTGGATAGTTATACTTTCAATGCGTCTGCGGGTAGCTTAATTTGGATCGATCAACTCAACAGTACCAGTAGTGGTATTCGCACAAGTTTGAAAAACCCTGATGACACTTACCTCTTTACCAATCATGTTACTACCGATGATCGAGGGGTGATTCGTTTAGATCAAACAGGAGAATACACTTTAGAAACTTACGGGTTAGGAACAACCATCGGAAATTGGCAATTCCAAATTTTAGAATTACCAACAGATCTTACTTCAGAAAACTATAATTCATTACCCTCAAACACTGTCATTGAAGGAACATTAAACCCTGGAAACTCACCAGAAATCTATAGTTTTGATGCCCAAGTTGGAGAGCAAATTCTCTTTAATGGGATGTTAGGAATTGCAATGGAAGTTCGTATTATCGATCCCAATGGTCAAACGATTTATAGTCGTGATAACTATAACTCTGCTGATAGTCCCGTTTTAAACCTAACCCAAAGTGGCATTTATCATGTCTTGATTAATGGAAATAGTAGCACTGAAGAAAATTATGCCTTCCAACTGCTCAATTTTGGGTTAACTCAAGATATTCCTTATACCATTCCTGTCGAAGACACCTTAACCTCTGGACAAGAAAGTAAACTGTATCGTATTGAAGGAGAAGCCGACCAAAGACTATTCTTTAATATTAACCAAGGAAGCTCTTCAGTCCGAATTAAAGTTTTAAATCAGAACAATCAAAATACTCTAAGAAATACCACCCTTAACCCGAATAATAGCTTTGAGGTAACCTTACCCGACTCAGGAGAATATACCGTCTATATCGAGGGAGGAAGTTCAAGCACACCCATTGATTATCAATTCCAAATTTTCTCCTTTGAACAAACTGCCGATATTGTTACCCCTGGAGACGGTGAAACCACAGCCAATAATGCAACTGGAATTTTAGGGACATTCCCCGTCCAAATTCAAGTAGAAGATGGCCGCGGGGGCGAAGCTATCCAAAATTATAACCTTCGCGTCTTCCCAGATCCAGACAATGGAAGTCCCGCCATTATTAGCCTTCCTGAAACTAAATTAGGACTCAACCAAGACATTTATCGTTATCAACTCGAAAGTATCGATCCCGACGATGATAAGTTGCGTTATCGTCTCCTAGAAGCCCCACTCGGTGCCATTATTAATCAAGATACCGGAGAATTAATCTGGTTAGCAGAAGACATACAACCCGGAGAAAGCTATCAATTTAGCGTCGAAGTTTCCGATGGCCGAGGAGGAAGTGATACCCAGACTTGGGACGTAGAAACCTTTGAGGTACTAGGCAAAATTCAAGGGGTAGTATTTGAAGATTTGAATGCCAATGGTATTCCCGATAGTAGCTTAGTGGTAGGGGAACAACCTGATATCTTCTTTGTCATTGATGTTTCCGGCAGTATGGGATCTAGTACAGTTAATTGGAGTGAAGTGGATCTCGAAAGTGCCTTTAACCAAAACCTCTCACCCCTAGACCAAGAATTAGGCTCAATTTTAGCCTTGAGTGAATTTATGATTGCTCAAGGAAGAGGGGATATCTCTATCGGTATTATCACCTCTGGGCGAGATGTGATTGATATGAACCCCACCCTAGAAGGGATACAAGTTACCACCACACCCTTAACCGATAGTAATAATAATGGGATTGCCGATATTCGAGAGGTGATTACTGGTGGTGTTGGCGGTGGTGCCTCCGATACCAGTGGCATTCAAAATGCTTGGGACTTACAACAAGCATTACCAGGAGATCCTAATATATTCTTCATGTCAGATGGTTTTATTAGCGTAGATGACCAACTCATAGCAGATGTGAGAGCCGATGGCGTGAACTTACTGGCCTTTGGCTTTGCAGAAGGGGGAATGGATGTTATGCGTCGGGTTGATCCTGAAGCAGTTTATATCAGTAATCCCAGAGATATGTATGATATCTTCAGTGGTTTTGATCCTCGTTACATCACAGAACCCCTCTTAGAAGGAATTACCGTTTATCTCGACCTAAACAACAATGGCATCTTAGACGAAGACGAACCCTTACAAATTACCAAACAGAACACCTCTACCTCTACCTTTGGTCAAACCAATTTCTACTTTACCTTTGATGATCTTCAACCCGGAACCTATACCGTGCGTCAAGCGGTTCCCAGTGGGTTTATCGAAACCGCACCAGAAAGCGGTAGTTTTGTGGATACCATCACCGTAGGCAGTGGAGAAACTTACTCTCATTTCTTCGGTATTCATAAAGTAGGAGATCCTCCCAACCAAAAACCCACCTTTACTACCGTTGCACCCACGGATGGGGTAGACGTAGGAGAATGGTTCCGTTATCAAGCTAGAGCAACCGATCCAGACAATGATCCCATAACCTACGAATTAGCCGTTGCACCAGAAGGAATGACCATCGATCCCGAAACCGGGTTAATTCAATGGCTACCAACTCAACTTCCTGCAACGAGAGAAGTTTTAGTCACTGGGGGTGGTGGTTTAAACAGATTTGTCACCGTTCCCAATACCGGCCCTGTTGATTTTGAAATCATTGTCACCGCTAAAGATGGTCAGGGAGAAGCAGATATACAATACTTTAAGCTGACAGTGAGTCCGGTTAACACCGATCCCACCTTTATATCCATCCCTCCCCAAATTTCGCCCCAAGTCGGCAAACCCTTTGAATACCAAGCGCAAGCCATCGATGGGGATGAAGATACCTTAACCTATCAACTGAGTAGTAATCTAACAGGTTTAACCCTTGATGCAACCACAGGACTCCTAAGTTGGACACCTAGTTCCAGTCAAGTAGGCAACAATGAAATCACAATTTTGGTGGATGACGGCAAAGGAGGACAAGATCAGCAAACCTTCAACCTCACTGTTATTGATGCCCAACCCAATAACGCCCCCGAAATCATCTCTAACCCCCCCATTCAAACCAGAGTTAATAACCTCTATGTCTATCAAGTGGTTGCAGAAGAT
>NZ_PRLH01000057.1 GCF_003013815.1 Cyanothece sp. BG0011
CCAAAAGTGAAATAAATAGTGATATTTGGCCTGCTGACTGGGATCGCATTGAACTAGGAGTAGAAAATATCGTCGGAGATCCAGGAGAAGCTAGACTCTGTCAGGCTTGTGGAGCTTTCGAGATGCTCTCAGGTGCTGGAAATTCTCAGAATATAGCATGGGTTGATTATGCAGGACCTGAGACAGACTTAAGCGTGTACGATGGTTGGTGGACTCTGTATTCTGCGGATCTAGATGGTGGTGATCTTCAACTGCTGACTGATACCGATAATGATGGTACTTTCGATCTGGTTCTCGCTGAGGGGATTGACTTAGCCAATACCGGTGGGGCTGGGCCTGAATTTTTACAGGCTTTGAAGCTTGATTGGTTGACTGAAGATTTAACCGTTGATGACTTGCGAGTACAGATAGACGGAACAGGAGTGGGCAACTTAGATTTTACGGTTGATGGGGTGAAAAAAGCTCCCGAACCTGGAACCATTCTTGGACTGCTTGCTGTTGGTAGTCTCGGTGTTGCTGCGAAGCGCAAAAAACAAAAATAACAGCCATCTGCATCTGTCCGACACAGATAACTGTTAAAAGTTGAGTTAAGTTTTGTGGGGTTAATCTTGTGCCGTAAACACAGTAACCTCACTTCTTTTTATCATAAACCCTTAATCCCAGTTGTGTCTAAAGACATTAGTGTTTATTCAGATTAGGGAAAATAACGGTAAAATTCACGACGATGTGCGACAGGAACAAAAATAATACAATCTTCTTCGACTAATATCTCTGAAGTAATAACCTTTTGTACCTTATAAAGTCGCAAACTGCTTTAATTGCACTAAACATATAATAATTGATTGGCGATCTCATCGGCTGTCAAGGTATCTAAAATAATAACCACTCTTTCAACGACTTCATAAGCACTTTTTTCGGGACAAATAATAATACCTGAATGTGTTTTTTTCTGGGAAATATAAGCTAAATGTAGTTTTTCAAAATCAACTCTATTATAAGTTAAAAGGCAATATTTAAAAGAAGCAGTATAAGCCAGTTGTGCTTCGTCAGACTTTCCTAACATTCTCTGTTTACGGGTGGTTGTTGCCTCAAACCCCCGCGCTAGTAATAATTCGGCTACTAAAATATCTACATTTTCATCCAGATAGACTTTAGCAAAAATAGTCATAAATTTTTCAGTCTAGCTTTAACGGCGGGATGAATGAGTTCTTCTGGTATGCGATTTTGTTCGATATATTTGTTAATTTCTACTTGATTATCTTGATAGAAACTTAGGGCATCAAACACCTGAGCTAGTGTTAAATGGGGTAAGTGCTGAGGGATTTCATCGACTCTCATTCCCCTCCGCCACAAGTTCACAATAGAACGTACAGGGGTTCTGGTTCCTTTAACAATGGGTTCTCCTGATAATATATCAGGCTGAGAGGTAATATAGCGAGAGGCGATATACTTTGTCATATTTAGTTAATTTCTTAACAATATTTATTCTTATATTATAAACTTGTTTTTTATTTTAAGTTAAATTAGAAATCCTATTAATAGGAGTAAACTATTGTAATTTACTCCTATTGGTAACATCAATTAATGATGATGATGATGACCATTTCCATGATCATGATGATGATGATTAACGTCTAAATTCCCCCCGACTAAAGAAGGATTAACCGTTAATGCTTCGGCGGATAATAAGTCTGCAATGTGAGCATCGGCCCATTGTGCAGCCATTTCACAAAATTCAGGTTCATCATTAACACAAGGCATCTGCACATAAGTTACATCGGAAGATTTCTTATGTAAACCATGAATAATATGTTCTACATCTAAGAGCGTTTCATGATTTTCTGTGGCAAAACCAATGGGCATAAAGATAATGGCTTTGGCCCCTAATTCCATCAGATTTTTAGCCGCTAATTCTGCATTGGGTTGCGTCCATTTAATCAAAGGCGTTTGATGGTTTAACCAACCCACAGAAATCAATGGATAACGATGAATTAATCGCTCTCTCACTAATTCATATAATATCTGACTTTCATCAATTCCTGATGTGAATCCTTTCGCTTCATGGGGGCAACCATGATTTAATAAAACGATCCCAATTTGAGAAGGTAGGTATTTATCCCCTAAATCTTTCTTGATTTTGTCGTCGACTAACTTCGCCATTAAATCTAAATAAGCCGGTTCGTTATAAAATGAGGGAATATAACGTAATCCTTTTAACCAATGTTCATCCCCTTCTGTTAAAGAAGCTAAGGCATTATTAACCTGTTCGACAGCAATTCCACTGGTAAAAATCGAGTCAACCACTAATAAAGGATAAATTAAAATTTGATCAAATCCTTGGGCTTTAATTTCCGTTAAAACTTGTTCAGGTAAAAAGGGTTTACAGAAGTTAAATGCTTTAAAAACTTGAACGCGATCGCCCCATTTCTCTTGTAAATTCTTTTCAATCGAAGCCCGTTGATGCTCAAAAATATGATTATGAGGGGAAATAAAATGATCGTGTTGATGTTGCCATTCGTGGAGATCGAAAATGGCTAATAACTTAGCTAAAGGGGGATAAATCCAAGTGGGAACTGGCGCAAATTTAGCGGTCAATAAATTTAAAGCTTGTTCATTATAATTGGCAAAATCTTCATAACTTTCAACTTCGCCGTAACCCATTAATAAAACCGCCACGCGATCGCTTTTATTCGCTCTTTCTACGGTTTCAATCTGTTGTTTTTGTTTGTCTGGTGTTGCAACCATTTATCAGTTACCTCAATTAAATTGTCATTCTAAGGAGTGAGTTGACCCACTATCAGCCATGAGATGACTTTATCTCCTCCCCTTGACACTGAATCCAGTGGTCTCGGTTTAGGGTAGAGAGGATATTTGGTAACAACTCCTTACTTACCAGTATAAGATACCTTCCCCTAGGGGGGGATAATTTTAACTAAAGAAAGTTTAAAGATAGAGCAGTAGCAACAGGGTTGTAACCTGAGAAAGCTTACCTAATAAAAATAATTCCCTACTGCCAACTCCGAACTGATATGAAATCTGCTTAATTACTCATCATTGAAATCATGACTACAAACCCCTCCTCCCCTGCTATAGTATTCAAAGAGATTTCATATTACCTATTCTCTACTACCCAGCCTTATAATTATTTTAGAAAAAAAACAGTAAACTGATCAAATTAAACTCAATTTAATGATGGGTTTCACCCTATAGAAATAGAGAGTTACAATTAATGATGGCTACTCCTAACGTAATTCCCACCCTTCAACAAGTCAACCAGTGTCAGCAAAAAATTGATGCTTATATTACTTCAATTGATGAAAATCCCGAACGTAGAGACGGAGCTTATCCTTACTATCAATTTCATGAACCCGAAAAGCCCATTTATGGAACCGTCATTATGTTTCATGGTTTTAGTAGCAAACCGGATCAGATGTGGCGATTATCCGACTACTTATATCGTAACGGATTTAACGTTTATCAAGCAACCTTAGCCGGTCATGCTTTGGTGAATCCTCATAAAAATTGGCCGCAAATTGATCTTAAACCAGAGTATAAAAAACCTTTATTAGAAGCAGTCAACCAAGATCCTCTACTCTCTCGATTTTTATCTAATCTTGAGGGACAATCTCAACCCTTATCCTCCCTTCAAAAACTAGCTATTTTTCGACGGGTTCTGAAATTAAACCCCTTTGTTTTACGGGACATAATTGAAGCCTTATCATCCCACTCAGATCCCGACTTTGAGAAATACTTTATTTCCTCCCATATGGACTATTTAAACGATGCCCGACAACGATTAGAAGACATTGCTGCGATGCCAGGAGATGTTTACACCGTCGGCTTATCGGTTGGGGGAAGTGTTGCCCTTGCTTTAGGGGCAGATCAACCGGAAAGAGTGAAAAAAGTTGTGGCTTATGCCCCCTTACTCAACCCTGTTGAAGACCAAGGCCAAGAATGGCAAATTAGTCTAATTGGAACCTTAGATATACAAGAAACCGGTTGGGACCCTAACTTACAATTTCCCCTCGGTTGTATCAGTGCTACCAATCGTTTTGGAGATTTTCTGTTAGCCGAGGAAACCATTGCTCAACTCAAACAGATTTCGACATTTTTAGTGCTAACAGAAAACGAAGATGCAGCACACTTACCCACCAGTCAAGCCTTCTTTCAAGACATAGGAGGAGAAAGCCAAGGACATCGTTCATTCCTGTATGATCAAGGGGATTTAGTTCCCCATCCCATGGTGAGTCCCACAGAAGTGAGTCAAGGCATGACAAACTCTTTTTGGCAAAGTTTATATCAAGAAACCTATCGTTTCTTAACCACAGGGGAGATAGTTCCTAGTAATATGGATACAGTAGAACAAGGGACGGATTTACCTTCAGTTCCCCCTGTATAGATGAAAGTGGCAGAGAAAACAGCCCAATCACTTCATTGCCTTTATCCGGTTTAACGTCAGTGAAAAAATATGCCCAGGAAATCGTTTTTGGGCCTCATTAACTCCCAACTAGCGAACTCCGAACTCGTTATGATCTCTTTTCCTATTCTCCGCAGTGAAATCGATAACCTTCTTGAAGAACCCTTAACCATGGGTGAGAGGGACTCCGTTTTAGGGTTTACCATTGATAGTGAAACCTCTAAGGATCTCGATGATGCCTTATGGATCGAACCTAATCCAGCAGGGGTGGTGATTTCTGTTCATATTGCCGATGTTACCGCATTAATTCCCATCGAGTCCCAACTAGAAAAACAAGCCTTATTACGAGTAGAAACTCGTTACCTCGCCTCACACAATAAACCCATGTTTCCCCGTGAGTTATCCGAAGATAAACTCTCCCTCTTAGAAAATCAACCTCGATGGACCATTACCATTCGGATAACCTTAGATGAGTCAGCCAATATTAAAGAAACCGAACTTTTATCGACCCATTTAACCAGCCTCAAACGATTTTCCTACGAAACGGCGGATCGGACCTTAAATGACCCCTCACAGCCCTTATTTCAAGTGTTACGCTACTGTGAACTTTGGGCCCAGAAACTCGCCTGGAAACGGCAAAATCGAGGGGCTTTCGGACAAAGTACCATTGCCGGTGTCACCCTAGACGAAGAAGGAAAATTAATCGAACCCCCTTTATATCATTCTCAACAGATTATTCAAGAATTTATGGTTTTAGCGAATACGGCCGTTGCCCGTTTAGCTGAAGAACATCAACTGCCCATTTTGTATCGTAATCATACGGCCTCTGCCATTGCCCCTGAAAGTAAACTGCTCATTGAAACCTTAACCACTCTGGGAATGCCCGAATTAGTTCGTCAGAAGTTACAAAGTTGGTTAAATCCAGCTACCTATTCCCCGGCGGTGATTGGCCATTTTGCCCTTTGCCTTCCTGCTTATACCCATTTTACCTCCCCGATTCGTCGTGTGGCTGATTACGTTAATCATCGCATTCTCAAAGCGGTTTTTATTGAAGAGAAACAGTCTCCTTATCCAGTAGAAGAATTAACAGCGATCGCTCAACATATTAACGAAAAAAGGCAAGAAGTTAAAGAAAAACGGGACGAACATTTTAGAGAACAGCGTTTGGTTAAAACGGTCAATGTTTTGAATAAAAAAGATACAATTCCTGGCCTATCGGATAAAGAATTTTCCCAAATTCTTAAAGATAGTTTGAAAGTGGCCAAAATCGATAAATTAGTCCCCGAAGCTAAAAAAAGGTTAGAAAATCGTACTCTAAAACCCTCTGATTTATATTACTTAGTGTTTGGCGACTATCAAAACCCCGATAATCGAACCTTAATTAAAGATGAGTTGTTAAACTATTTAGAAGAACAACCAGCGTTAGCCACACAAATTTTACAAATTGCTTCTACTATTGGTCAAACCACCGTCGATTATATAGAAAAAACAACAGCCTCAGGACAATTTGCTTTTTGGACTGTATTTGAAGGAAAAACGACGAGTAAACCTTCTATAGCTAGTAATAAACAAACTGCTAAACATCAATCTAACCGCTATTGGTTACAAGGAAAATTAGAAGAAACCTTAGATAATCCTACCCACATCGATGAAAGGGAATTAGATGATCAACCCATAGAAGAAACAGTAATAGCTAACCCTTCGATGGTAACAGAAGAACCCTTAGACTTATCAAATCTTCCCTCTGAAGCCATTAATAATCCTATTGCTTATTTACATACGACGTTGCAACGATTAAAACTCAAAAAACCAGCTTATATGTACAATCAAGTCAATACACAATGGCATTGTTGTTGTCAAGTTCAATGGTTAGATGAAATTTTAATCGAAACAGAAGCCCTAGGACAAACCAAAAAAGAAGGAAAAGCAGAAGCTTCTTTAAAAGCAATTATCGCCTTAGAAAACGATGTCATTGAAGCCATAGAAGATGCAGAGAATTAAAATAAGATAGGATTGAATAAACATGAAAAATTTATGATTTAAAAATGAAATGAATATGACAGCTTAAAGAACCAAAATCAGTTATAGTATAGAGGTTTGTCGGCTTATAATGATCAAATAATGGAATTAGTCAACATAACTTTTTTAGGTTTAGGATTAGCGGCTGATGCCTTTGCAGTCTCTTTAAGTAGTGGGTTTGTCATTCAAAGAATCAAATTTAATAAAGCTTTAAAAATCGCTTTATTTTTCGGTATATTTCAAGCTATCATGCCTTTAATCGGTTGGTTAACTGGTTTATCTTTTCGGGAATTAATCAGTAATATTGATCATTGGATTGCCTTTATTTTATTATTCGGCATTGGTAGCAAAATGATTTATGAAGCCTATCAGGATATGGATGATGACCCGAAGGCTAATCCTTTAGATACTTATACCTTATTAGCCTTAGCTGTTGCCACCAGTATTGATGCTTTAGCTGCCGGTTTAGGCTTATCCTTATTAAAAACCTCCATTTGGCTGCCCTGTACCCTTATCGGTTTAATTACATTTTCCTTATCCTTTATTGGCGTATTTATCGGTCATAAATTTGGCAGTATTTTTAACAAAAAAATTGAAATTATTGGCGGGTTAACCTTAATTTTAATTGGGAGTAAAATTCTCCTTGAAGACTTAATTAAACCAATTTAAACATCTTATGATACCCTAGGGACTTAAAAGTATCGCTAGGGAACTTAGTTCAGTGTCCAGACAAAAATCAGGAATACTCCTCTTACTCGTCTTTTGCGTTGCTGTAACGATTATTGGTATTATTCTGTTACGGGAACTCGACCCAGAAAAATTACAAGTTTGGTTAGGAGAAATGGGTATTTGGGCCCCCATTCTCTATATGATTCTCTATACCATTGCCACCCTATTTATCTTGCCTTCTACCCCTTTAAATTTAACTGGTGGGGTGTTATTTGGTATTTGGTGGGGAACGCTTTGGACGACGATTGCGGCCCTTTTAGCTGCGGTTATGGCCTTTCTATTTACTCGTACCATCGGTAGGGAATATATGAGTCGTAAACTAGCAGGAAAATGGGAAGCCATTAATGCAGAAATGTATCATGGTGGCCTATTCTACATGATAGCCATCCGTTTAATGCCGATCATTCCCTATGGTATTGTCAACTTTGCTGCTGGATTGACTTCTATTCGATTTCGGGATTATTTTGTCGGAACTACGGTAGGAACCTTACCTGGTATTTTACCTTTTGTCATGATGGGGGCCGGGTTTCAATCCCTTTCTCAAGGGGATATGATGCCCTTATTATTATCCTTAGCCTTAACAGGAATTTTAGTGGGAGGAGGGACTTGGTATAGTCGTCGTCGTCAGTTTCCTAAAAAAAGTGTCGAAAAAGCAACTCAAGAGAATCAATAAATCCGTTTTACCATAGCTTATTAAATTTCTGGCTTGGCTTTTTCATTGACAATAACAGTTCTTCGTATCTCTCTAAAATAGGCTCAAAATCATATACCTTTTTAGCATACTCTCGACCTTGTTCTCCTAAGGATTTAACTAATTGAGGATTGTTATATAAATCTTCTATAGCTGAGGCTAAAGCGTCAGCATCTTCTGGGGGAACCACTAAACCGCCACCGCTTTTTTCAATGGCCCTGGCTGCGGTTCCATTGGCAGGAACCGAAGCAATAATTGCTCTTCCACTGGCTAATAATACTTGAATTTTAGAAGGCATATTAAAAGAAATTACGTTATGTTTTTGCATAACCATACCCACATTAGCGGCTGCTAACATTTCAGGTAATTTATGTCTAGGTTGAAAGGGCTTCAAAATGACATTGGTGGCTTGTTTACGCTCACAATATCTCTGTAATCTTTCGAGAGCTTCTTCTTTTCCTACAATAACAACCGCTAAATCATTAATATGATTTAATTTGACTGCTGCATCAATTAAAATTTCTAAAGGTTGAGTCAGAGCAATATTCCCCGAATAAAGAACGACAAATTTACCTTCTAAATTATTTTCTTGGCGAAAGGCATTTTTTTCTTGTTCAAGGGGTTTGATAAAGTTGACATCTACCCAATTGGGAATTTCTATAATTTTTTCTTTAGGAACTTTTTTTTCTAACAGATTTTCTGTAAACCCATCACTAATAACAGTAATTTTTTTAGCTGTAGAGTAAGCAAAATTTTCTAACCATGTAAACAATTTAATCATTTTGGGGTTGCGAATCAGTCCCACATGAACCGCCGCATCCGGTAAAATGTCTTGTAAATTTAAGACAATGGGGGTTCGATATAACCAACTGAGAATGGCTGCCGGAACACAGACAGGGAGGCCAGGAATGGTCAGAAAAATAACATCAGGACGAGAACCATTTAAAACCTGGAAAAAACTTAAAATAACAAAACTAATCTCGAATAAAGCCCGATTTGTGAAATTTCTCTTCCGAGAAATCCAGACAAAACTCCGTTGAATTCTCACCCCATTACGATTTTCAGTTAAATATAGTTTACCTTTATAATCTCGGGAAATTTCACTATTAGGATACCAAGGCATAGCTGTCACCACTCGCACTTTATGCCCTTTCTTAACTAACCCTTCGGCTAACTCTGTCATTAAAGGGGCAATACCAATGGGTTCGGGATGATAATTATACGAGTAAATAAGGATGCGCATATCCTGATAATTAAAATTAAGATAAAGTAAACAGATTTATAATTGAGCAATTTTAGAGGCTACTAGCTGGTAATCATAAAGGATTTTGGTTAACTGTAAACATCTATTTGTAGCTAATATCCTATATTCAAACCCAATCAATCCTCAAGGTCAAGAGAATTTTTTAGTTTTCTTTTAGATCCCGTGAGTACAGCACAAACTAATGGTGTTACAATAAAACGCTCCACTGGATTTGACAACTTGATCATAAATGCTGATGTTATCCCTAGCGATACCCCGACAACCCCTGAACCTGCAACGATTTTAGGACTGTTAACCGTGGGTGTTTTAGGCGCATTTTCTAGTAAACGCAAAGCCTAAAATAAGGGTTTTTATTAACTTATGTCTCCTCATTTGCTCTCATTTTTAAGCGATCGCATTTTCAATTTTTGGGAATCAGTGATCGCTTTTTTGATTGCATCATTTTCTAGATCCCAAGATTTGTAGGGTGGGCATTGCCCACATAACTATTACAATCATTATTATCTCAATCGTCCCGATCGCAAAATACTAATAATCAACCAAACCCCCAACAAACTAGCGGCCGCAAACAACACACTACTAATTAAGGATAATTCTTGCGTAGACGATCCAATAGAAATAATAGCAGCCCCCATTATTAATGAACCCAGTACAATACTAAAAGAAAGACGGTTGGCCGAAGCATCAACACTGCGCCTTAAGGGTTCTAATTCCTTTAATCTAAAATTCCATTGTAGGGTTTCTGAGGATAATCTATCGAGTAAGATATCAATTTGCCTAGGGGTTTTCAGATAAATGGATTTGAGGTCTAAAACTGTTCTTAAACTGGTTTGTAAGGGGGTGTCTCCAATGAGTTGACGGCGGAATAAATCGGTCATTAAGGGTTTAATTTCATCGAATAAATTAATATTAGGATTAAATTGTCTAGCTGCCCCTTCTAAATTGGCTAAACATTTCGCATAAAGTCCTAAATTTCCGGGAACTTTTAACTTATTTTTACGAGCAATTTGGAGAATTTCATAAACCACTTCACTAAAGTTAAATTGAGATAAACTTAAATCATAATATTTGCGTAAAATTTGCTCATAATCATTGCGTAATTTTTCTAAACTTTCGACTTTTCCTGACTCTGATAATTCGATGGTTAATTGAGTACATCCCTGGGCATCTAAATCGAAAATTGCCAATAATAATTCTGTTAAAATTTGTTGGGTTCTGGGGTCAAGTTTTCCCACCATTCCACAGTCAATAATGGCAATTCTCCCATCATCTAAATAGAAAATATTGCCGGGGTGAGGATCAGCATGGAAAAAGCCATCTAAGTACAATTGTTGAAAAAATGCTCTAAATAATAACGTCGTAATTTCTTGTTTCTTTTTCTCAATAGATTTTCGACTTTCAGGAATGGTTAAATCCGCTTGTAAAATGGGTTTACCATATAACCATTCTAAGACTAAAATTTTATCGGTGGTTAAGTTCCAATAGACTTTAGGTACCACTAATTCTTTAGGATCAAACCAGCGACTTTCTGATAAATTTTGTCTAATTTTATCGGTATAATTCGCTTCTTTTGTGAACTTTAATTCTGCTTGAATGGCTTGGGAAAATTCATCGGCCAGTTTCACAATATCGTAGTTTTGTCCAAATTCTGTTAAGGCAACTAACTCAGCAATTCCCTTAATTAAATTAATATCTTGTTCAACAATTTTATCAATGCCTGGCCGTTGAACTTTAATGGCAACTTCTTCGCCGGTTGTTAAGGTGGCGCGGTGAATTTGTCCAATGGAACCAGCAGCAATGGGGTCTTGATTAATATGACTAAAAACTGATTCTATCGGTTGTTGTAATTCTTGCCGTAGTAGTCTTTCAATGGCTTCCCAAGACACAGGAGGTACATTGGCTTGTAGGGCGGTTAATGCTTTAATATAATTAGGGGGTAAAATGTCGGGGCGAGTGCTTAAAATTTGTCCTAATTTAACATAAAAAGGACCTAATTCTACTAAAATATTGCGTAAAACTTCTGGGGGTGGAACTTGGGGATTTTCGGCTTTTCCTACTGTTAATAAACCCCGCATATAGTCCCAACCATTACCGAGGACAACTTCAATAATTTCTCTTTGACGCGCACTGGTTTGAGTTAAGGAAAACATACAACAATTCTCTTGACTTAATTAAAAGAAATTTTTATAACTATTTTAATTATTATAAAGGGTTTATCCAGAAAATGTTAATGTATTATCAACAAATTTTGTAGGGGCTGAATATTATTCAGCCCCTACCCATTATTTTAGATCATCTAACTGACCCTAGTTATTAAGAAACCTGAGGTGGGCAATACTCAGAAAAAGCTGACAAATCTAAATCAAAAACTATTTTAGACATTGCCCACCCTACCAGTTTCATCCATTTAATTATGCTTACTTACGTACTGACCATATAGGATTATAGTAACTGATCCAATTGAGAATCTTTTTGTAATTCTTTGAGAAGCTTTTTAATGTCTTGAGTACGATTTTTATTCACCACTAGGGTCACATTTTTATCTCGAACAATGACCACATCTTCTAAGCCAATGGTAGCGATCACCTCTTGATCATCACTGCTATAAATAATCGCCCCTTTGGTATCTAACGTCACATGATTTCCTAATTCAACGTTATCCCTATCACTATCAATTAAACGTTCTAAAGAATTCCAATCTCCTAAATCATCCCAACCAAAATTGGCAGGTAACACATAAGTTAATTGGGTCTTTTCCATTAAAGCGTAATCAATGCTTGTTTTTTCTAATTCTTCATAGGCGGCTTCACCTTTTTCTTGTAGGGGTTTTAACACTTGGGGGGCGTGTTTTTCTAATTCTTCTAAGACCACACCGGCGCGAAAAATGAACATTCCACTATTCCAACTAAATCGACCGGTTTCTAGGAAGGATTTAGCGGTTTCAAGATCAGGTTTTTCCGTGAAACGATTGACTTTATAGACCGGCAAATTATCAAAATGATCCCTTAATTCTCCCTGTTCAATATAACCGTAACCAGTAGACGGATAAGTGGGTTTAATTCCTAAAGTCACGATCGCTTTTTCTCTTGAAGCGAGTTGAGAAGCCGCGTTGAGTGTCTTTTCAAATTCATCAGTGTTTTTAATCCAATGATCTGCCGGAAAAAAGCCAATAACCGCATCATTGCCGTAGCGTTTGGCGATTTCTAGGGTTGTCCAAGCAACTGCCGGGGCCGTGTCTTTTCCCTGGGGTTCCACTAAGAGATTATGATTAGGTAAACTCGGTAATTGTTCTCTGACTCCCTCGGCAATGGGACCTGCGGTAATGACCCAAAGATTATTCCAGTTGTCTGCTAAGGGTAAGAGACGCTGGGCCGTTGCTTGTAATAAACTTTCTCCACTACCATCTAAGGATAAAAATTGTTTCGGACGTTGACGACGGGACAGTGGCCAAAAACGTTCCCCTTTACCACCAGCAAGGATGACAGGAATTAAAGGTTGAGTCATTTTTCTCTTGTGTTAATCAGGTTTCCCACTGATTGTATCCTGTTTAGAGAGTGTCTTTGGAGTGGGAGGAAATTTTTTGTCCCCCAGAGGGATGAAACGGGTTGGTTGTCTCAGGGATGACTACCCACACACCTGTTTGGGGATCGCGATAGGTACGAAAGGGGTTAGGTTGAAGGGGTTGTTGAGAGGTTTTAGCCATAATACTGTCGCCAATAACCGATTTATATTCATTGTAGGTCTAAGAAAGAATACGTAAAGTGACCGAGATATCCTCAATAAGGTGATTGTGATCACACCCCTCCCTCTTCCTTAAGATTACAGGGTGTCAACCGATAAATTCCCAGATTGTTGATAAAGATATGATAAAGCTTCCTCAAAATTCCCTGGACACTGATAACTGGTCACTGTTCACTGTATAATATAGTACATATATATGTAAAAAATTTGACTTATGCCTGATCAGTCTAATTTACCGCTTTTAATGCTTATTGATGGTCATTCTTTAGCGTTTCGGGCCTATTATGCCTTTGCTAAAGCAAGAAAGGGCCCGTTAAGAACATCCACGGGGATTCCTACCAGTGTTTGTTTTGGTTTTCTTAATTCTTTAATTCAGGTCATTAAGTTAGAAAATCCCCAATATATAGCCATTGCTTTTGATAGTAAAGAACCGACGTTTCGTCATGAAGCGGATGTTAATTATAAGGCCGATAGAAAAGAAACCCCAGAGGATTTTATCCCTGATATTCTCAACTTACAAAGGTTATTAGAGGCATTAAATATCACTATTATAACTGCCCCTGGATATGAGGCGGATGATGTATTAGGAACGGTGTCAACAAAGGCCAGTCAAGGGGGTTATCGGGTCAAAATTGTTAGTGGCGATCGCGATTTATTTCAGTTGGTTAATGATGAGAATAATCTCAGTGTTTTATATTTAGAAAGAAATGCAGTCAAAAGTTCATCAGGAGAAGGTTATACGGAGTTTAATGTTGATGCAGTAACGGAAAAAATGGGCATTAAACCGACACAAGTGATAGATTATAAGGCGTTATGTGGGGATAAGTCCGATAATATTCCTGGCGTTAGGGGGATTGGTGAAAAAACGGCGGTTAAGTTGTTAAGTGAATATGGAACCTTAGAAGCAATTTATAACAACATTGAAGCCATTAAAGGGGCAAATCAGAAGAAATTAAAAGAAGGAGAAAAAGAGGCTAAACATTCTCAATATTTAGCAGAAATTGTTACCGATGCCCCTCTGGAGTTTCAGATAGAAAGTTGTGAACTGAAAGGGTTTAATTTTGATGCAGTAAAACCTATTTTAGAAGAGTTAGAACTGAAAAAGTTTATTAAAGAGATTAATCAATTACAAGAACACTTTGGCGGTAATATTAGGTTAGAAGAACATGAAAAAATTAATAAAAATGAAACTCATCAACTGTCTATATTTGATGATATCTCAGAAAAAGTTAAATCGGTTAACAGTGTTAAGGAAGAGGAAAAAGAATCTTTAATTCAACCTCAAATTATTACAGAAATTGAACAATTACATAAGTTAGTTGAGAAACTTTCAACCTTTACTAAGGCTAATATTCCTGTTGCTTGGGACACAGAAACAACTGATTTAAACCCTAGAGAAGCTGAGTTAGTGGGGATAGGTTGTTGTTGGGGAAATAAACCCACAGATATTGCTTATATTCCCGTTGGACATAAACAGGGAAACCAACTTAAAAAAGAGCAAGTTTTAGACAGTTTACGGACTATTTTAGAAAGTAATCACTATCCTAAAGTTTTTCAGAATACTAAATTTGATCGTCTTATTTTTAAACATCAGGGAATTAACCTAGATGGTGTGGTTTTTGATACCATGTTAGCGAGTTATGTTTTACACCCTGAGAAGAGTCATAAATTAAGTGAGTTATGTGAACAATATTTAGAGGGTATTACTAGCCAAAATTATGACGAGTTAGGCATTAGTAAAAAACAGACGATCGCTGATTTAGAAATTGACAAAGTTGCCGAATATTGTGGCCTGGATGCTTACGGAACCTTCTTGTTAGTTGAACCATTAAAAAATGAATTGAAGGAGGTTCCTACCTTAGAAAAACTATTATTAGAAGTCGAACAACCCCTAGAAGCTGTATTATCGATTATGGAAGATATAGGAATTTTAATTAATACCGAATATTTAGGAAAATTATCTAAGGAACTTGAACAAGAGTTATCAAGTTTAGAAGAAAAAACTTATGACGCAGCAGGGGAAACCTTTAATCTAGGATCACCGAAACAATTAGGAGAAATATTGTTTGAGAAATTAGAACTCAATCGTAAAAAATCAAGGAAAACAAAAACAGGTTATTCAACGGATCATGCTACCCTAGAAAAATTAAAAGGAGATCATCCGATTATTGATTATATTTTAGAATACCGTACTTTATCGAAACTAAAATCCACTTATATTGATGCGTTACCGGAATTAGTTGATAAAAAAGATAAGCGAATACACACCAATTTTAATCAGTCTGTAACCGCCACAGGGAGACTATCGTCTTCTAATCCTAATTTACAAAATATTCCCATTAGAACCGAATTTTCCCGTCAAATCAGACAAGCATTTATACCCCAACAAGATTGGTTATTAGTTTCTGCTGATTATTCTCAAATTGAACTAAGAATTTTAGCCCATTTAAGTCAAGAACCTGTTTTATTAAACGCTTATAAAAATGCTGAAGATGTTCACACTGTCACAGCAAAACTATTGTTTGAAAAAGAAGAAATTACATCTCAAGAAAGAAATTTAGGTAAAACCATTAACTTTGGTGTTATTTATGGAATGGGGTCCCAACGGTTTGCGAGAGAAGCAGGAGTCTCTGCAGCAGAAGGAAAAGAATTCATCAATAAATATCGTCAACGCTATGCAAAAGTATTTGAGTATTTAGAGAGTATGAAAAAAGAAGCGATCGCCAATGGATATGTGACCACAATTTTAGGAAGACGGCGTTATTTTAACTTTTATAATGATAATTTATATCATTTTCGAGGTCATGAGCCAAAAACAATTAATCTCAATCAATTAAATATAAACTATAATGATTCTCAGTTATTAAGGGCTGCCGCTAATGCACCCATACAGGGATCAAGTGCTGATATTATTAAAATTGCTATGGTTAAAATCCAAGAAATATTAAACAATTATCAAGCTAATTTATTACTACAAGTTCACGATGAATTAGTGTTTGAAATCCCACCGAAAGAATGGGAAGAATTAGAAAATAAAATCAAAGAAACAATGGAAAATGCTGTTAAATTAACTGTTCCCTTAGTGGTAGAAATTAATGCCGGTAAAAATTGGATGGAAGCGAAATAATGAAGAATTTAGAATTTAGAATTTAGAATTATCATTCCGAGAAAAGGAGGAATCTTATTAAAGTTTTAATCATAATAGGTAGCGGTATATTTACTAAAATCAATAATTATGAAATAATAGAACCAATAAACATCCCGAAAGAATAAGAGATAAATAAAACATGGTTAATACAACAATACAGCCCTCTCGACACCCTCTTGCAGACTATATTCATCGCTTAGAAAATGGACAAGCATTATTAAAAGACTCACCCCAAAATGTCATAGAAGTAGTGGGTATTCTTAAAAGTTATGGTATTATTTTAGATCAATATTCTCGTAACTTAATTTATATTTCTGAGCATCAATTTTTAATTTTATTTCCCTTCTTTAAATACTTCAATGGAGACTTTTCTATTGATAAATTACTCCGTCATTGGAACCATAACCGAACTAATTTTGAATATGCAGAATATTGTATGAAAGCAATGCTTTGGCATGGGGGTGGTGGGTTAGATAATTATTTAGATACCCCTGAATTTAGGGATAATGTAGAGAAGGTTATTCAAGCTAAATTTAAAAATAACTTTTTTATGTTAACCCTACATAAAATCTTCCCAGAATTTTTGCCCGAACACATGAGAATGATGTCTTATTATAGCGGTTTAGGACAATTTTGGCGAGTGATGGCTGATATATTTTTAGACCTTTCTGATCGCTACGATAACGGTGAAATTAAATCAATTTCTGATGTCGTTCAACACATATTAGATGGGTTAGTTAAAGATGCTGCAAAACCGATTACTTATCAAGTAAAAATAAAAGGAGAAGTTTATGAAGTCGTTCCCAAAGCAGCAGGATTAACCTTTTTAATGGATACGGCCGTGCCTTATGTAGAAGCGATCTTTTTTAGAGGAACCCCCTTTCCTGGTACCATTTCTTATAATGCTCAATCTTATCAAATACCTTCAGAACAAGCCATTTTTACTTATGGGGCGTTGTATGCTGATCCCTTGCCTGTGGGGGGTGCTGGCATTCCACCCACCTTATTAATGCAGGATATGAGTCATCATTTACCTGACTATCTTCATGATCTTTATCGTCAAACTTTTCGCCAAGAAGATGACTTATTGGTACAAATTTGTCAGACGTTTCAAAAGTCCATGTTTTGTGTAACAACTGCTGCCATTCAAGGGTTAGCCCCCCATCCTTTAGACACAACCAATAGTGAAGAACAAAAGGAAAATAGAGCTTATTTAGAAGGGTGGATGGATCGATTTAAAACCTCACAAATTCTCATTGTTAATGAATAATAAAGTAGGGGGAGCAATGTCCACCTTTGAAAAGTTATGAATTTGTGTAATAAAAGCTTATGAATTAGTTACAGAAATTAAATAAAACCCTCTATACAAAATAACCAATTTAGGGGATAATCAAGCACAGATGAAAGTTTAAACTAAGTAGAAATAGCTATTTTTCCCCATGAAAAAATTAATTGAAGGACTACAAAAATTCCAGACGGGTTATTTTAGTTCTCACCGCGAACTATTTGAAGAATTATCTCACGGACAACACCCTCGTATTCTTTTTATCACTTGTTCGGACTCTCGTGTTGATCCTAATTTAATCACACAAGCAGAAGTTGGGGAAATTTTTGTTATTCGCAATGCAGGCAATATTATTCCACCTTTTGGGGCAGCCAATGGAGGGGAAGGGGCAGCCATAGAATACGCTATTTCTGCTTTAGATATTGAACAAGTGATTGTTTGTGGCCATTCCCATTGTGGGGCCATGAAAGGGCTATTAAAATTGAATAGTTTACAAGAAAAAATGCCCTTGGTTTATGATTGGTTAAAACACGCAGAAGCTACACGCAGACTGGTTAACGATAATTATAGTAATTTAGAAGGGGAAGAACTCTTAGAAGTTACCGTTGCTGAAAATGTCTTAACCCAACTGGAAAACTTACAAACCTATCCCGTTATTCGTTCTCGTTTGCATCAAAGAAGATTAACCTTACATGGTTGGATTTATCGCATTGAAGTCGGCGAAGTTCTAGAATATGATCGATCTTCCCATGATTTCATTGCCCCTCAAAGTTCCATTGGAGAAAGCGAACCGGAATATAATTTCCATCCCACCTGTCATATTCCGGTGACTGCATCCTTGAAAGTTCCGAAAGCGACTAAAGCAAAGGTCAGCAGTAACGGCAAAAATGGCAATAAGGGAGCTTCTTTACCAGGATATGAACAGTTTAGCCCAGAACAGGCACAACGGATTTATCGGGGTTCTCATTAATAGTTTAGGGGTCAACGACCGTTGACCTCTACAGGGTCTTATTAAGGAAGAAAAGATCATGATAAAACCCGAACTTTTTGATATCGTTGAACTATTAATCAATTTGCCTGAAGCTCAACAAGTTATTGGCAATCAAGGAACCATTGTCGAGTGCTTTGATGATGGAAAATATGAGGTTGAATTTAGTAATGAAGAGGGAGAAACCATTGCTTTATCTACCCTTTCAGAGAAAGAGTTTATCGTTGTTTGGCAAGCAAAAACCAAAACTTGGTTATCGGTTTCAGAACGATTAAATGCTGTTATTAATAACTTATCGGAAAACAAACAGCAAGAACTCTTAAACTTTGCTCGCTTTCTTCACCAAGTTTCATAGAAATACTTAGAAGTCACAGATAAGCAAAAAAAGAATGTCTTTTATACTCTCGATTAATAATCTATAATACTGTTCTTCTGTGACGTTAAGAGCGATCGTATTAGGGAGTTTGAGGGATAAAAGTTCAAAAGAAGTTGAAGCAGACATTCTCAACCACTTTCTAACGTTTAACTCTATCCTACCTTGTTAAATTTAATTCTCCTCACCACCACACCCCACACCCCACACCCTATCATCCCTTTAATCTTGGTGAAAAAAGCGCAAATCAGATATTCTAAGTAACAATGATCTGAATGTATCGGTGAATTCATCAGCCATGCTGTCACGCCAAAATGAGGAGAAAGCGCAGTTATGAGTAAAATTTATGTCCTACTCTTTAACGCCCGCACCGAAAATGAAGGCATTCATACCGTGCAAATGGGCGATCGCAATAAAATCTTGATGTTTGAGTCAGAAGACGATGCCACCCGTTACGCCTTACTACTCGAAGCGCAAGACTTCCCCACCCCTACCGTAGAACCCTTTGACTCGGACGAAATTGAAGAATTTTGTCGTCAAGCGGACTATGATTGGGAATTGATCGGAGAAGGGGAGTTAGCTATTCCCCCAGAACAAAACGTTGAAGATATCATCTGGGGAGAAGAAGAAGAAGAACCGCCAACACCCACCGAAACCGAACCCACTTCCTCGGAAATGTCCTCAGAAGAATTAGAGCAAATTCGTCGTAAATTAGAAGGCTTACTATAACCCTTATGGAAAATATACAACAACGGGGTCATCTATTAACCGAACAGATTAACCCCAATAGTCAAAATTTAGATCAACTCAGTACCGTTGAATTAGTTGATCTGTTTAACGCTGAAGATGCCCAAACCCTCAAAGCCATCGCTCAAGCAAGGGGTGAACTCGCCCAAGCCATCGATATCACTAGCGAAGCGTTAGGGAAAGGAGGTCGTTTATTTTACGTTGGAGCCGGCACAAGTGGGCGTTTAGGGGTGTTAGATGCTGCGGAATGTCCCCCCACCTTCTGCACCCATCCGGACATGGTACAGGGCATTATTGCCGGGGGAGCGGCTGCCTTGATCAGGAGTTCGGAAAATTTAGAAGATCGTCCCCAAGATGGAGCAGATGCGATCGCCTCGCGAAAAATCACAGAAAAGGATGTGGTGGTGGGTATTAGCGCAGGGGGAACCACCCCTTATGTTCACGGGGCCTTAAACGCAGCTAAACAACGGGGTGCAACAACGATCGCCATGGCTTGCGTTCCGGCTGAACAAGTTCCGATGATTGTTGATATTGATATTCGCCTCTTAACCGGTCCCGAAGTCTTAGCCGGTTCGACTCGTCTCAAAGCAGGAACCGTGACGAAAATGGCCTTAAATATCCTCTCGACGGGGGTAATGGTCAAACTGGGTAAAGTTTACGGCAACCGCATGATCGATGTCTCGGTTACCAATACCAAGCTTTATGACCGTGCTTTGCGGATTTTAGAAGAATTAACAGAATTAAGCCGTCAAGAGGCCGATCAGTTACTCGATCGCAGTGGTAAACGAGTTAAACTAGCTTTACTAATGCACTGGGCAGGGGTTGATGCGGAAACGGGACAATTATTACTAGATAATCATCAAGGAAACCTACGATCAGCCCTCGAAACTAGCAAAAATCCGTAGGGGTTCAATATTATTGAACCCCTACCATCGTCGACATTATTGTTAATAAAACTATGTTAAATACACCCGAAACCACAACCATTTTAGTAATTATTCTAGTCGCATTAGGCTTATTAGCTTGGGGTTATAATCGAGCAAAAGGCTATGGAAAATTAGGCATATTAGCCTGGTTACAATCGGTGAGTTTGATGGCTCCTTGGTTGATATTTTTTGGTTTATTTGCTTTAGGCATTTATCTTAATATCGTCGGCATTCTTTTTTTAATCGTGACTTCGGCTATCCTCTATATTTACCTAGGAAAACGGCTGAGAGCAGAGGGACAAGATGTTATGTTGCGAGAAAAAGCAGCCCAACGAATTCAAGAAGAAGAAGCGAAAAAAACTGACCAAAATAATGATAATTCGTCGACGGATACCGATCCGAAAAATGTCGGGGATATCATTCCTATTCCTGATGAAGATTTACAACTAATTAAAGGAATTTTTGGCATTGATACTTTCTTCGCTACGGAAACGATTTCTTATCAAGAAGGGGCTATTTTTAGAGGGAATTTACGAGGAGAACCGGATGAAGCTTATCAAAAATTATCGGAAAAACTGACAGCTAATTTTGGAGAAAAATATCGTCTCTTTTTAGTGGAAGGAACGGAAGGAAAACCCGTGGTTATTATTCTGCCGAGTACGGACGATCCTCAACCGACTACCCTATTACAAAAAAATCTAGCTTTAGTGCTTTTTGTTGCCACAGTCGTCACCACATTAGAAGCGGCCAGTATTTTATTAGGGTTTGATTTATTTAATAATTGGAACCGTTATCAAGAGGCGGTACCCATTAGTTTAGCTCTTTGGGGGGTCTTGCTTTCCCATGAAATCGGACACCGAATTGTAGCAAAACGATATGATATCAACATGAGTCTGCCATTTTTCTTACCCACTTGGCAAATTGGTTCCTTTGGGGCAATTACTCGATTTGAATCTTTAATTCCTAGTCGTAATGCTTTGTTTGATGTCGCTTTAGCCGGTCCTGTTTGTGGGGGAATTCTTTCGTTTATTCTGTTAATTGTTGGCTTAACTTTATCCCATGAAGGTAGTCTATTTCAAGTGCCAACTCAATTTTTTCAAGGCTCAATTTTAGTGGGAAGTTTAGCCAAAGTTATTATCGGAGAACAGTTACAAAAGTCCATTGTTGATGTTCATCCTTTGACCGTTGTGGGTTGGTTAGGATTAGTAATTACAGCTTTAAATTTAATGCCAGCCGGACAATTAGATGGTGGTAGAATTATTCAAGCTATTTATGGGAGAAAAACTGCCAGAAGAACCACTATTATTACTTTAGTTATCTTGGGCATTGTTACCATTTTTAGTCCGGCGAATCCCATTCCTTTATACTGGGCAGTGATCATTGTATTCCTACAAAGAGATTTAGAAAGACCCAGTCTTAATGAGTTGACTGAACCGGATGATACTCGTGCCGGATGGGGTTTATTAGCGTTGTTTTTAATGTTAGCAACCTTGATTCCTTTAAGCCCAGGGTTAGCAGGAAGATTAGGGATAGGAGGATAATGAAGAATGAAGAATGAAGAATGAAGAATTGATAATTTAATGGTTTGTAGTCTAAACTAAACAAAAGTCCTTATTCATTTGCAATTTTGACGAAATATCTATGTTGAAGAAACCTTATTTAATTTTAATAACACTGTTATTAACTATGCCATTAACCGCTTGTGGAGGGGGTAGTGACACCTCAGATCCCACCACAGCAAGTACCAGTCGTCTCGATACCGTCAAACAACGGGGAACCCTGATCTGTGGGGTTAATGGAGAAGTCCCAGGGTTTAGTTTTGTAGACGAAAATGGTCAATATTCAGGGTTAGATGTAGATATTTGTCGGGCGATCGCTGCTGCTTTGTTTGATGATCCTGATCAGGTAGAATACCGCAAACTCAGCGCCCAAGAACGCTTTCCGGCGGTACAATCAGGGGAAGTTGATGTTCTCAATCGTAACACCACCTGGACCATTAGCCGAGATACCACTAACGGCATGGAATTCGCCCCAACGGTGTTTTATGATGGTCAAGGGATTATGGTGACAACCGCTAGTGGTGTGGCAACTATAGAAGGATTAGCTGGTAAATCTATCTGTGTCTTAGCTGGAACCACCACAGAGCAAAATTTAGCGGATCAAATGCGAAAAAGAGGCATAGAAGACTATAACCCTGTGACTTTTGAAGACGTGGACGCGCTCTATGCAGCCTATCAAGAGGGACGTTGCGAAGGGGTAACGGCCGATCGCTCTCAATTAGTGGCCCGTCGTTCTATTTTACCCAATCGTAATGACCACGCTATCTTAAATGTGGTCTTATCAAAAGAACCCCTTGGTCCGGCGGTAAAAAATAATGATTCTGCTTGGTTTGATGCGGTTAAATGGATTACGTTTTCTTTAATTCAAGCTGAAGAATTGGGCATTAATTCTGAAAATATAGAAACCTTTGAAAATAGCGAAGATCCCAATGTGAGACGCTTTTTAGGATTAGATGATAAGTTAGGGGAAGGAATGGGATTACCTAATGATTTTGCTGCTCGTGTGGTTAAGCATGTGGGTAATTATGGAGAGGTTTATGAGCGAAATATTGGTGAACCTTTGGGATTAGATCGCGGTCAGAATAACCTATGGACTGAAGGGGGTTTATTATATTCTCCACCCTTTAGATAGAATAAATTAATGACATGATTGCAGGCTTTTAGGCTAATATTTGAAAAGTCTAAGATGTATTAGTATAGGGTGAATTAGACGGCTACCATTTAGGTTATTACACAGCTACAATAATCCGTTTTAACCCACCATTTTAAAAAAAGTTGTTTGTTACTTGTTAACGTTAAAACTGTTATCTAATAAACCATTGCCACCCCCTCTAACTCCCCCTTTTGTGAGGGGGAGAACCCTTACCGATTCCCGATTTCCTCTCTAAACTAGCTAATTTTGTCGAAGATACAAAATATGACTAATCTAAATGAAGAAAAAATACCTTTTTGGCGTGATTCACGAATTATTAAGGTTATCATACAACTTTTAATTATCAGTGTTATTGTCTTACTTTTAATTATATTTGCTAATAATCTGATTAATAATTTTAGACAATTAGGCTTAACTTTTGGTTTCGGTTTTATTTTTGATCCTGACTTGAATTCCCGTTTTAATTTAGGGGATAGTCCGATTCCTTATCAACCCACTGATCCCTATTATAGAGCAATTTTAGTGGGGTTATTAAACTCATTAAGGGTGATGATTACAGGAATTATTTTAGCGTTTTTCTTAGGGGTTATTGTTGGACTAGGAAGATTATCCGATAACTGGTTAGTGCAGAAAATGGCTACCATTTATGTCGAAATCATACGCAATACTCCTTTATTATTACAGCTATTTTTCTGGTATTTTGCTGTTTTTCTCAAGTTTCCTAAAATTGATAATCCTTTAATTGTTTTTAATACTATTTTTCTGTCTAATCAAGGAGTCTATATTCCCTTTCCTTTGGGCAATTTACAAACTTTATTAGCTGTTTTAGCTTTAGTTTTAGGAGGAATTATAGCTTTTTTACTTTGGCGTAAACAAACTCAAGTAATTATTCAACAAGGAACAACTGGCAAGGTTTATGAGCTTGGTTTAATTACGATTTTAATTCTATCAATTTTCATTATTTTCTTGGGGTTAGATTGGGAATTTCCTAACTATGACGCTCAAATACAACGGATTCAAAATGGCTTGAATCTTTCCCCTGAATTTGCTACTTTATTAACAGGATTAACCATTTATACAGCAGCTTTTATTGCTGAGGTAGTTAGGTCGGGTATTCAATCGGTTTCTAAAGGACAATGGGAAGCGGCCAAAGCGTTAGGATTAAACACAGGTTTAGCCATGCGTTTAGTGATTTTTCCCCAAGCATTACGGGTGATGATTCCCCCTTTAACCAGCGAATTTTTAAACTTAGCTAAAAATTCTAGTTTAGCGGTTGCTATTGGATATAATGATATTTATGCTGTCTCTAATACCATTTCTAATCAAACGGGAAAATCCATTGAAATGTTATTAATCGTGATGGCAACTTATTTAATTTTTAATCTCATTATTTCCTCAGGAATGAATCGATTAAACCATTTAGTACAAATTAAAGAAAAATAATAGGAGTGACACAGATTACCATGAATGAAAAAATTAGTTTTTTGATAAAAATCATTATTGGTTCTTTTCTTATTTCTCTAGGGATTAAATATTTAGCCCCTTACCTGTCTATTCCTTCTAATAATATTAACGCAATCATTATAGTTATGATACTACCGTTAATGATCACTCTATTTTTAACTAAAAAATTATGGGATAACCTTTCTAATTCTTAAGAGGGGGCTAAAATGGGGATGAACTTTTCTCAATGGGTGGGTTTTATTGTTATAGCGGTTTGTGTTTATATTCTCTGGCAGATTAAACAATTATTATTGTTATTATTTACTGCGGTTATTATTGCCAATTTTCTCAATCATGGGGTGCAATTTTTTCAAAAGTTTAGAATAAAACGAGGCTATGCTGTTTTATTATCTATCCTCTTATTAGTGGCAATAATAACTGGATTTTTTTGGTTGATTGTTCCCCCATTTGCTCAACAACTTCCACAATTATTTAAGTTAGTTCCCCAAGGAATTGAGCAGTTAATTATAACTATTAGAGACTTTATTTCTCGTCTTGATCCAGAGTTAATTGATGCGTTACCCAATAGTCAAAAGATCATCGAACAATTACAACCTATTTTACAAAGAATAGCCGGACAAGGATTATCGGTATTTTATACAACATTAGGCATTCCTTTAACCTTATTACTCTTATTAGCTTTAACCTTAATGTTATTAGCCAATCCGGGGGCTTACCGTCGAGGATTTATTCGGTTATTTCCCTCATTTTATCGACAAAAAATCGATCATGTCTTAACCGAATGCGATCGCTCATTACAAGGAGGATTAACCATCATTTTATTTCAAATGGTGATGATCTCCCTGCTCAGTTTTATCGGCCTATCTTTGTTAAAAATGCCCTTAACTTTAGCCCAATCAATGTTAACAGGAATTTTAACCTTTATCCCCAATATTGGCCCGGTTTTAAGCTTCATTCCCCCCATTGCCATCGCCCTATTAGAAAGTCCCTGGAAATCCGTTGCCGTCTTCATTCTCTATGTGATTTTTTACATTATCATTAGAATGACAGAATATAAATTACTAGCCCCATTAGTCACAGAAAATAGAAAATCATTATTACCTGCATTCACCCTACTATCTCAAGTGTTTTTTGGCGGTTTATTTGGGGTGTTAGGGTTCTTTTTAGCCTTACCCCTAGCCTTAGTGAGTCAAGTATGGTTACATGAAGTATTAGTCAAAGATATTTTAGATCGATGGCAACATAAATCCTCTGAAAAGGAACCCACACAAGAAACTGAACATTAAACTCAACATTATTAATACCAAACCGCTTTGAAAAATAGATTAACCTAATATATCTGTTGCCTCTTGCCTCTTGCCTCTTGCCTATCTTCATTAGTAGTCTATAATAACTGGATTTAATATAATAACCATGCGAACCCTAGCAGAAATTAACGAAAAAATTCTAGATAAAAAAGCCGTCGTTTGGACCGTAGAAGAACTAAAAAAACGGGTTCTAGAAATAGGAGTTGACCAAGCATTTAAAACCGTTGACGTGATCTGTACCGGAACCTTTGAACCCATGGAGTCATCCGGGGCTATTTTTAATTTAGGTCATACGGACCCCCCGATCAAAATTCGTCAATGCTGGTTAGATGGGGTTCCTGCTTACGCCGGGTTTGGGGCCGTGGATCTCTATATCGGGGCCACTGCTATGGTGGATTATAAAGCGATCGGTGAGATGAATGACAACGATAACCGTCCCGGAAATGTTAATGTAGAACGGGGTGGGGGCCATGTCATCGAAGATTTGATCGCAGGAAAACCCGTCAGTCTCAAAGCCATTGGTCAAGTGACTGACTGTTATCCTCGGGCCTCCTTTGAAACCAATATCACCCGCAAAACCATCAATCAATTTTATTTATATAACCCCCGTAACCTCTATCAAAACTTTATTGTCGGGGTCAATAGTAGCGATCGCTTTTTATATACTTATCTTGGTCCCCTACAACCGACGTTAGGGAATGCTGTCTATTCTAACCCAGGGGCGATCGCTCCTTTATTCAATGATCCTGACTTAGAATTAATTGGTATTGGTAGTCGCATTTTCTTGGGGGGTGGTGTGGGTTATGTTGCTTGGGAAGGGACCCAACATTTCCCGTTGCAGAAACGCTTATCGAACCGGACCCCTATCGGACCAGCAGCTACCTTAGCATTAATAGGGGATGCTAAAACCATGTCCCCTCAATGGGTGAGAGGCTGTTATTTGAATCATTATGGACCTTCTTTAATGTTGGGGGTAGGTATTCCCTTTCCAGTCTTGGATCGCAAGGTGATCGAACATTGTGCGGTTGGGGATAAGGATGTAGTGGCGCCAGTGATTGATTTTTCTATCCCCCGTCGGGTTCGTCCGACGTTTGGTTTAGTGAGTTATGCTCAATTAAAAACGGGTCGCATGACCATAGAAGGGCAAAGTGTTCGGGTTGCACCTTTAGCGAGTATTGCTTTGTCTCGGAAAGTCGCAGAGGAGTTGAAAAGTTGGATAGAAAAAGGAGAGTTTACCTTAACTGATCCGGTTGCACCTTTACCCAAAGATCGGGCGTTTATGGCCCAAGATTTATGGGGATCTCAGATGACTTTAGAATAACAGTGAACAGTGAACAGTGAACAGTTATCAGTGACCAGTCATCAGTTATTAATTATTTTGATAGATAGTCGTTTCCAATAACTTAGATACAGGAATGTGAGCATCTTGCTCACTTCCTACAAAAATAGCAAGCAAGATGCTTGCACTACACTACACGCAATCTAATTTACTATTCCCTGTTCCCTCAATTAAAATAAATATTCCATCACAGAATTAGGAAATTGATTCATTAAAATAGGCAAAATAGGACAAGGGGTTTTTGCTTGTAAGTTACTGTTTCCATCGGGTTTAAAAATACTCCAACGAAAGGGCCCTTGTTTAGCCGCAGACATCCATAAAAGACGTTTTGGCCGCGTCATGGCAACATATAATAAGCGATATTCTTCTGCTTTTTTAAGCTGTTGTGCTTCTTCCCAGGCAATTTCTGGGTTAGGAATAATCAACGGATCATTTGGGTTAATATAGTTATGGTGAACAGCAGCACGAATCTGGGCGCGAGACACTTCTGCTAAAGTAAAGTTACCTAAAAATTGTGCCGAAGTGGGAACCCAAGGACTACCGGGTAAAACGTCTTCATGAAGGAAAGGAAGAAACACATAATCCCAGTCTAATCCTTTTGATTTGTGCATGGTAATAATGGTCACTTGTTTGGCTCTAGTATAACGTTCTTCGCTGTCTTCTTCTATGGGTTCAAACTGTTCTGAATTAATGATTTCTCTGAGAACGTTTAAAACATTTTTTAGGGAATATTTACTGATTAATTCTTGACTAATTCTATCTGATAGTTTTTGTACGGTTGCGAGTTCTGCGCCGGTATATTTTAAGGTCATTCCTAAGAAGGGAATGAGTTGATAATCAGGTAATTCTAGTTTTGCTTGTAGCAGATTACAACAATAACGTCGCGCTTCTAAGACTGGTTTTTTTTGTTCAGAAATAAGAGGACTGGGATAAAGAAAATTTTCGGGATAGGTAGCTAACGCATTAAGGTCTTGGGACGGAATTAAATTGCGTTTTTCTAATATTTCTAAGGCATTTTTTAAATAGTCGGGAGAATGGGGTCGGTCTATAAATTGTAATAGGGTTAAA
Organism: Cyanothece sp. BG0011; assembly: GCF_003013815.1. Classification (GTDB taxonomy): domain Bacteria; phylum Cyanobacteriota; class Cyanobacteriia; order Cyanobacteriales; family Microcystaceae; genus Crocosphaera. Next base: position 28,219 of record NZ_PRLH01000057.1, read on the forward strand.
ATTTCATAAGGAATCTGGGAAAATCGTTCGGACTCTCCCACTTCATAGACCCTAATTTTATGTTTTTTAGGTAAGTCTTTGAGGTGTTCTGCTAAAAAACGACCTTGACGATTTTCTCTGACTAAAATAGCTGCATTATGGTCAGGATTTTTGCTTAATAATTCAATAATTCTTTGACGAATTAAGTCAACAGTATGATAAATATCGTCAGGACGATACAGTTCTAATCCTTCCCCAATGGGTTCGGGGTTAGCATCAGGTTGGGGATCATTTTTGCTAACGGTTTCAATGGTTTGTAAGCGAAAGGGAATGACTTCTTTTTTGTCTTCTTTATGATCAGCAATTAATTGTTTTTCTTGTTGTTTTTGAGCTTCATATTTCCATTGCTGATTAACCCATTGTAAAACAAAGTTAGCTGCTTCTATAATTATCTTACTACTGCGTCCGGCTTGGGTCATTTCTGCTAGTTTATTATCTGCTTTGCACGTCTCACAAAACCAATTAAAATAAACCGGATCAGCCGGGGTAAACGTAGAATTAATCGCTTGATTGGGATCACCGACACGAATTAAATTACAGTCGGTTTCATTGGTGGCTAAAGCAGAAATGAGTTGCTCTTGTAAGGGACTAGAATCTTGTGCCTCGTCTTCAAATACGGCAAAGATTTGTTGTTGCCAAACTTGTCTAATTTTTACGTTTTCTAAGACATTTAATGCCCCTAAAATCATGTCATCGTAATCAATAAACTCCAGCGATCGCATGACGGTTTGATACTGTTCATATAACCCTGCACCGACAGCTAAAATGTCATAATGTTCCTGAGAATAATGACTTAATTCCCAGACTTTTTCTGGAGTTAATCCTGAACTTTTGGCCTCTCGTATAATGGTATGGGCAAGCTTCGGTAAAACTTCTGTTCTTAATACGGATTGACGGCGTAATCTTTCCGTTTCTTCTCCATCAAATTCGGACCCTTCTAATAATAGTTGATAACGGCGAGGATTGCGACTAATCCACTTTTCAACCGAACTACGAATTACCCGATGACTAGGGGTAGGAATAATCACCGTTGATGTGTCTAAATTAAGTTGGGATAACTCAGGGTTACGAGTAGCAATATTGAGGGCTAAACCGTGTAATGTTTGCACCATAAACCCCGTTTGAGGTATCTTTAATTCTTTGAGACGTTCTTTAATTTTGGCTTTAATTCCAGCAGCAGCCGAGCGAGTATAAGTAACAATAATTAACTGGTTTCTCGGGTGAAGTTGATAACGAGCGATGAGCATAGCTGCAGCGACAGCAAGACTATGGGATTTACCAGCACCTGGCACCGCAGAAATAGCCATTTTTCCCCCGTCCCAACTCCCTAATTGTTGTTGTCCAGGGCGCAAACTATCTCGGAGTTGGTCTAATTTTATAGAGAGGGTTGCAAGAGTAGCATTTGATGTTAAATTAAGGTTATTTTCCAAGGGTAAATCTAGTTAATTAAAGCAACAATTCATATTTTATATTATACTAAATAAAAGACATAAATTCTTAGGTACGGGCTTAATATTATTAAGCCCCTACTGACTTATGATACTGACTTCTTTAATATTCTATGACTCAAAAAAACGAAACTCCTATTTTGATTCTATCCTTAATTATCACCGCTGCCATTTTAGGCGGAGGGTATTGGTATTTTACCCAAAGACAAAACAGTAATATAACCAGTAATAATGGTGGTAACCCAGGGCAAATTATTAATAATCAATCGAGTATAAGTACAGGGGGTGAGTTGTTAATTACTTCTGAGAGTACCCCACAAAAAAAAGCAGGAATTGCTGCCTTTGAAAACGGCAATTATTCAGAAGCGATCGCCCAATTTAAAACCTCCTTACAACTACAAGCTAATGATCCCGAAACCCTCATCTATTTAAACAATGCTAAAGCAGCAACAAGTAACCCTTTAAAAATTGCTGCAGTGGTTCCCATTGGTGGTAATTTAAACATTGCCAAAGAGATGTTAAGAGGGGTGGCACAAGTCCAAGAAAAAGTAAATGAAGCAGGTGGAATTAACGGACAATTACTACAAGTTGCCATTGTTAATGATAATAATAATCCCGAAATTGCGGAAAATGTGGCTCAACAATTAGTCCAAGATCAAAGTATTTTAGCAGTGGTTGGACATAATTCCAGTGATGCCACCTTAGCTGCTGGTCCTGTGTATGAAAATGGCGGGTTAGTGATGATTTCACCCACCAGTGATGCTAAGAAAATATCCACATTAGGGGACTATATTTTTCGCACGGTTCCGAGTATTCGTTTTCAAGCTGATCAACTGTCTCGTTATCTGATTAATACGGCCAATAAAGCCAATGTTGCTATCTGTTTCGACTCCAGTGCAGAATATAGTATGTCCTTAAAAGAAGAATTCACTTCCGCTATTTTTGCCGATGGTGG
>NZ_PRLH01000073.1 GCF_003013815.1 Cyanothece sp. BG0011
TGTAATGTTATTTGAGCAGTATAAATATCGTGGTATGGATAGTCAACGGGTTTGTTACACTATCCACAATTTTAAACATCAAGGAGGGGGTCCTGCTAGTATTCTAGGGGCAATTCAGTTAGATAATCACCCTTATTATCTGAGTCCTGATCGCCTTAAAGATAACTCTATTCCCAATCATATTAACTTTATGAAAAGCGGTATTGTTTATTCTAATGCCGTCAATACTGTGTCCCCTCACCATGCCTGGGAAGCGCGTTTTGGGACTGAAGGTTATGGATTAGGTCATACATTATATGTTCACCAAGATAAATTTGGTGGTATTCTTAATGGTTTAGACTATAAAATGTGGAATCCGGAAATAGATGAATATATTTCAATGCCGTTCGGTCCGGATGATTTGAGTTAAAAGCCTATAACAAAAAAGGCTTACGGGAACGATTATGGTTAGAGGAAAAAGATAGACCACTGATTGCTTTTGTGGGTCGTCTTGATGATCAAAAAGGAGTAGGTTTAGTTCATCACGCCCTAGAGTACGCTCTGCGACGAAGCGCTCAGTTTGTTTTATTAGGATCAGCGACTTCTGCTCACATCAATAATCTATTTTGGCAGATAAAACATCGTTTCAATGATCATCCAGACGTTCATCTAGAACTGAGTTTCGATGAAGAATTATCTCACCTCATCTATGCAGGTGCTGATATGATTGTGGTTCCCAGTAATTATGAACCCTGTGGCTTAACGCAAATGATCGCCCTAAGATATGGTACTGTTCCCATTGTCCGTGGGGTCGGTGGTTTAGTTAATACAGTGTTTGATTACGATTATGATGAAAATCATCCACCAGAAGAGCGCAATGGCTTCGTTTTCTATCAAACCGATGTTTCTGCTTTAGAATCAGCCATGCATCGTGCGTTAGAGTTATGGTACACCGATCGCAAAGGATTTAATAAGTTGGCAGTGCAAGGAATGCGTCAGGACAATTCTTGGCGGAATTCTGCAACCAGCTATATAGAAGTTTATGAAAGGATCAAAGCGGAATAAGTTTTAAGTTTATCTCTTATGAGTGATAATCCTCGGCCTAAAAAAAGGTACGGGGATTATATCTTGATAGGGTTCATTTCATTTTTGATGATCTATATCTTAAAAAATACTTGATTTACTCATACTTCTTAAAGAAAACTGATAATTTAGTCATCAGAAGCATTCCTTGACTCGGCTGAAATTATGCTATCTTCCTCTGACAAAGACCTTGACAATAACGTTCCGATTCCTTCTCCGAGTCGTCCTCGGCAATACCGGGCGATTGGGTTAATTGAAGGTCACTATCAGCGTTCCCAAGAACATCAAACGCGAGGAATACTCATTACCAAAGAAGGCAAGATTATAGACACGGTTGTCCTTGGTAAAATGCTGAGTCTATTTAAAAAACATATTGATTTAGCTCAACCTCATTTGTGGGTTGTTTACCCTCGAACTCGCTTTGCTGACAATCAACTTCAATTGCAAATCGCGGGTGTCTGGGAACCAGAAACCCTACACCCACAAACCAAAGATTTATCTATTAATGAAGATCGTCTCACCTCCGGCCTTCCCATCAAAAGTGGGGATTTCTCCATTCGTGGACAAGTCATTTATGCGTCCCATCAAAAAAAAATTGTCATTGTTAAAATTCGTCAGTCTCCTAAGAATGCCTCTGGAAAGCCTAAGTTTTTTAAACTCAAATTGCAAGGAACCCTTCCTGACAAAGCAGTGGGTTGTTTTTGGGATCTGCAAGTCGAACTAATCGATAATCAACTGACTATAAGAACAGGGACTAATTTAGGAATTATGAAGAAAAATATGGGTGATTTCCACAAAAAACGCAGTCCGTCACAGTTTCGTCCTCAGAAACGACCCAACACTGGCGATCGCCCCTCATCTTCTAGCCCAACTTTGGATCGTCCCCTTTCTTCTCCTCGTCGTTTTCCCTTACCGAAACCCATTAAACCGGTGAAACAGAATCCCCATCAATCTGATTCAACTAATTAATATGAACTTTTTCTGACCACCGTTGACGATAAATTTCATAAAGATTAATCGCAGCAGCCACGGACGCATTTAAACTAGGAGTTTTACCCTCCAACGGAATCGAAACCAATTCATCACAACAGCGTTGTGTTAATAAACTTAACCCACTGCCTTCGGAACCAATCACTAAACCGATGGCACCGTTAAAATTAAAGTCATGTAACCGTTTTCCTCCCTCAGCAACGGTCCCATAGATCCAAAATCCTTCTTTTTTCAGGGTTTCTAAGGCCCGACTTAAGTTAACCACCCTAGCAACAGGAAAGGATTCTAAGGCCCCTGCAGCCACTTTAGACACAGTGGAGGTGACACCAGCAGCCCGTCTTTGGGGTATAATCAACCCTTGACAGCCCATAGCTTCGGCGGTGCGAATAATCGCCCCTAAATTATGAGGATCGGCGATACCGTCGGCAATGACGATCACCGGTGTATCACTATTGGCCTTTGCTTGAGCGATTAATTCATCTAACTCATGATAGGTGTAGGGGGCAACCTGTGCAGCCACCCCTTGATGGTTTGCCCCGTTAGTGATTTGAGAGAGTCGTTGCAGGGAAACTTCATCGATCACTGCCCCTTTGGCTTTTGAGGCTTGAATGAGGTTATGAAAACGGGGATCGTAGTGTAAGCGGTTGGTGATCCAAATACGGTTCAACTGGCGATCACTTTCTAAGGCCGCTAACACTGAATGACGACCATATATGAGATCATCGTCGCTTTCTTGAGGTTCAGCAGAAATATTGGTTTGCGATCGCGACGAAAGCATGGGTTTCTTCCCTGAAAATTTACCCTTTCTTGGAGAACGGCGATCGCTTCTGGGAACAGGTTTATTAGACATGATTATCATTCACAAAATGAGGGTTTCAAGCAGTTCGTGTAAGCGATGGGTGTCTTGTAAATATAAATACCCTATTAATGTTTCTAAACTGGTCGCTTGTTGATAAATTTCTGGTTGTAAACGACGAGGACACCCACTGGCTGCATTGCGTCCCCGTCGAACGATATCTTGTTCAACGGTGGTTAAATAGGGGGTTAGTCGTTGTAGGGCTTTGGCTTGGGTTTCAGCCCTAACTTGAGCCACCACTTGATTATGATAGTCCCTAACTTTGCGCGGCGGAAATAAATAACGAGTCCGCACATAAAGTTCATAAACCGCATCCCCAATGTAAGCTAAAAAGGCCGGGGACAATTGACTAATATTTTCATAGTCTTTTGCCTCCATAATTACCTGAAAGTTAACCCCAGGATGATGCTGACTCATGGAATTTGATAATGGGGACTAATGGGAGTCAAGATAGACTTATTCATTCTAACTATTTTTTCTTTTTCTTCAAGTTAGCCAGGGCATCTTCTAAACTGGTTTGTAGGGATAAGAATTTTTCCAGACGAACTAGCTTAACGGTTTGAGTCACTCTTGGGTTAGTGACCACTTGTAAGGTTCCGTCATGGTTTTGTGCCTGTTTGACTAACTGAACTAACGCCCCTAGTCCCGAACTATCGATAAAATCGATTTGAGAGAGGACGAGAATAATATCGTAAGGCCCCTCGTCAATGTACTGTCCAACGACTTTACGAAATACGGGTTCTGAAAAGGCATCTAATAGGCCAGTTAATCGGAAAATTTGACAGTTACCTTTTACTTCATGAGTTCCCCTTAAACTCACGGTTAGGTTTAATTGCTCAGGAATAGCTGCCTCCTTAACGTTAGTCGATAAAATTTACAATTGAGTCAAAACTGCATTATAACCCGTTATGCTTCTAGATGACTCAGGTCAATTGCAAAGTTATTCTTAATTTTTTGTTTCTTAACCGTTATAGGGCTACCCATTGGGGGATAGGAAATGAGCTTTCTTACAATGGTTGATTCCATAACGGTTTCAACGTTAACCAGTGACAAACACCTTTTTTTGTCCTGCTATCCTTCAAGCTTTTTGTTCCTTGTTTCCTAACTACTTGGCTAAACTTAATAGTCCTTTAGGGGGATTAATTTCTATTCTATTTTGTTCTAAATCTACGATAGGAACAATGTCATAAACAAAAGGAACTAAGACTTTTTTGTCTTTAGTTTTGGGTTCAGTGTCATCGACTAATTTTATTTCTAGTAAATCGTGACCCGTTGTGAATAAATCGACAACAACACCGATCAATTCCCCTGTTTGGTGATGATAAACTTCTAAATCAATTAACTGTGAGACGTGATATTCTTCTTCCTCTAATGCGGGTATTTTTTCATCTTTTATTAAGAGTTTAGCGTCTCGTAGGGTTTCCGCTTGATTTCTATTGTCGATACCTTCTAGGCGAACAATATAAATATTTTTACCAGCGACCGGTTTACCACTGATTAATTCAATGGGTTGAGGAGAGGGATCATTAGGAGATTGTAACCATCGTTTTCCGGCTGTTTCAAATCTTTCGGGAAAATCCGTACTTGACAAAACTTTCAATTCTCCTTTGAGTCCCTTGGCTCCAACAATTCTGCCAATTTCTAACCATTGAGGTTTGTCTTTGTCCATGTTTGTGTTTGTTGATTTGAATCGATTTTGCTATTTTGATTATAGTATTGCTGAGAGGATTGATGGACAATTAATTTAAGGTTAGGAGAGTAACAAGCCAAATCTTGAAACTAAATTAAATAATGATGAATCATTAATCATTAATGATTAATGAACCTTATCATGTCTTGCCTGATGGCTACAAAAGGGAATTGAATAAGTTAAAATTTTGAGGGTGAGTGAGTGAGCAAATCGATGATCAAAAAATTCTGTCAGTGTGGAAGGTTATTTCCTGTTTTAGTGAGTTGCAAGTGGGTCATGATTTCATCACTACTGTGTGGGCCAGGAGTGGGTCAACCCTCTGCTGTAGATCCCATACCCCCTTTAGAACCCTATCCGAGTCTCAGCTATCAAGATTTTTTATCATCCACAGAAACAGAATATACCTTAGGTGCCGGGGATATCATCAGAGTCACGGTGTTTCCCGTCGAGGAATTTAGTGGAGACTATCAAATTTTAGTGGATGGAACCCTATCCTTACCCTTGTTAGGGAGTTTTCCGGTTCAAGGACTAACCTTAACCCAATTAACGGAATTTTTGACCCAACAATACACCTTTTATGTCAAACGTCCCTCCGTGACCGTTAGTTTAGTGTCCCCTCGTCCTTTAAAATTAGCGATCGCAGGAGAAATTAATAGTCCAGGGTCTTATCTTCTTCCTGTCGAAGGGGGCCAAAAATTCCCCACTGTCACCCAACTGATTCAACAAGCAGGGGGAGTGACAACGGTAGCGGATCTCGAAAATGTGAAAATTCAACGGCAACATAAAGGAGAAAACCTAGTTTTAACCCTCAATTTATTGGATTTAATCAAACAAGGTCAACTCAAACAAGATATTACCCTCAGAGATGGGGACGAAATCATCATTCCCACCCAGGAAACCATTGATCTCGCTGAAACCCGACTGCTTTCTGACGCGAATTTTGGGATTGTGGCGAACCAAGAAATTAATGTTGCTGTGGTTGGGGAAGTGTACCGTCCGGGGTCTTATCGTGTCACGCCAGAACGTACTACCTCTGCTGGTTCAGAAGGAAACATTCGTCGGCAACCTCCCAGACTTACCCTGGCCGTTCAACTGGCCGGTGGGGTTAAACCCTTAGCTGATGTACGTGAAGTTGAAGTGCGTCGCTATAATCGAGATGGATCTCAACAAATCATCGAGGTTGATCTCTGGAATTTACTACAAACAGGAAACATTCAAGAAGATGTTATTTTACAAGAAGGGGATACAATCATCATTCCCACGGCCCAAGATTTAGCCGCAGATGAAGCGGAACCTTTAGCGTCGGCTAGTTTTTCCCCTGGAGTCATTCGCGTCAATGTGGTGGGAGAGGTGAGAAGTCCAGGAACTATCGAAGTTCCTCCCAATACTCCTTTAAATCAAGGAATTTTGGCGGCCGGTGGCTTTGATCAAAGACGATCAAATACTGCTACGGTTGAGTTAGTCCGTTTAAACCCCGATGGAACGGTGACTAAACGGGATATTGATATCAATCTTGCCCAAGGAATTGAAGAGGGAGATAATCCTATTTTGAAGAATAATGATGTGGTCATTGTCAATCGTAATCTGTTAACGGCTGCTTCTGATACGTTAACCACTGTATTTAGTCCTATTGGGGCATTAACTGGCTTTATTAACTTTTTCAGGGTGTTTGACAATGATTAATAAATGATGATAACTGATCACTGTTCACTGGTCACTGATTATCCTAAGGATTGATATTTAGGTCGTCCTAAAGTGGTGATATAAATAACCGCTTCATCTTCAGGAATGCCTAAAACTTCGTTAACTTGATCGTCAAAAAATCCGCCAATTCCACTCACTCCTAATTTGAGATGTATGGCGGCTAAATTTAATCGTTGGCCTAAATGTCCAGCATCTAAATGTAGATAACGATAAACGCGATCGCCGTATTTTTGAACTGCTTTTTGTAAGTCGGCGGTATGAAAAATAATCGCCCCGGCATCTTTTCCTAAGTCTTGTCCTAAACAGAGATAATGTAACTCGCGGCGAAAGTTTTTAAAGCGAATTTGTCTTAATTCTTGTGCTTTGGGGGCATAATAATAACAACCGGCTTCTAACCCTTCGACCCCAGAAACTGCGACAAAGGTTTCTATTAAACTTAGGTCAAAATAGTCAGGATGTTGATCAAAGCCTTGGGCTAAGTAATCTTGAGGTTGATAGGTAAAATGGAGTAAAGATTTTAATTCATTTAAGGTTAATTCTTCTCCTGTATAAGCTCGGGTAGAACGTCGTTTTAAGATAGTTTTTTCTAAATAATCTAGGTTATTTCCCCAGTCAACTGCTGCGGTTTTCGTGGAAACTTTTAAACAAAAAGGGAAATTATATTTATCTTCTAAATTATTTTTTTCTGTGGTTATTTCTTTAACTGCATTTTCCTCTAATTCTTTAATTTCTGTGGCTTGATGGAAATAATATAATAAATCTCCATCGGACACTTGAGGATAATCTGTTTTTATATCAGAAGGTAAAGCAGTGGGTTTAAATGTCTTGACAGTTTCACTATTTTCTGCTAGTAAATCCGTTAAAGGAATAATAGAAATAACCCCTTCTTGTTCGGGGTTAAAATAGAACATTTCATTGAGAAGATGATCCACAAAACCACCAATTAAATGGGGACGATAATCAGTCATGGCAGAAGCTAATTCAATGTTACCTAATAAATGCCCTGTATCGAGACAAATACGCCGATAAGCCCTATCTTCATATCGCCAAGAAGATCGATAAAAGATAGCGGTTGTAACGATGGCTAATTGACTATTTTCTAAGGCCTGATGATCTAAACAAGCTTGTTGTAAATTCTCCCAAACATCACTATCCCAAAAATGTAATAAACTATGAGTTTGGGGCTGATAATTATAGAGTCCGGGGGGTAACATCGGGGTTCCCCGAGAAATTAAGTAAACTTCTGCAGGATAGAGTCCACCAGCAGAAGGGGCTGCCCTTAAATAGACAGGAGTCCCCATAGTAGGAATTTTCGCCGTAAGTCCGTAACTACAACCAAACAGGCGAGAAAGTCGTCGCCATTGTAAGGCGTGGGGAACATCGGGTAATTTGGCTGATAGATAAGGAGTCAAATCGTAAGATTTGCCAATTTTGTATGCTTTAAAAGGAATTGGTTGTTTTGACCAGTCGAGTCCTTTATTTTTACTAGCAATGGTTTTGGGATCGTACTTTGTCCGTTGATGGTAATGGGTGGCGATGGAGTTTGACAAATCCGGCATAAATGTTTGTTGAGTGTTGATGCTTTTGTTTTAATTTTAACCTGCTTCTATGGTAGGGTTATTCAAGCACTATGGTTTTTTTGGCCTTTTTGCCCTTAAATATTATTCATTGGGTAAGTTTAGGAGAACACAATGGAGTTATTAGCAGCCCTTAATTTAGAACCGATTTTTCAATTAACTTTTGTTGGCTTGATCGTTATTGCTGGCCCTATCGTCATCGCTGTGTTGGCGTTTCGGGGTGGTGATCTCTAAGATCATTTTTCTTACTTTAACTAAATGTGGCCAGACTTCTCTATGATATTAACTTAGGGAATTCTGGCTTTTTTATTGGGGATAGAGTCGCTGAAATTCGTTTGCAGAGGTATTCAGATAAGCAATGAATTCTTGTGATTTAGGAGAATTATCAGGAAAGAGGGTTAATAATTCCAGGTATTTTGGGGTCTGTTTTGCCAGGGGTTTTTTAGGATTATTGGGAGCTTTAACCAAGCGTATCACTGGATACATTCTATGCCACAATCGTCCTATCTGTTTTATTTGTCCGGTGAGGGATGATTGATAGATGCTACCTTCGGGGATGTTATATTGTGGATCTCCTTTGCGATAAGGTTGATGCAACCATGCGATCGCTTCTGATTCTTCTTCATTGATAGCAATTCTTCCCCATACTTGCACTTTATCCGGATGCCATGCTTCGCGCCAATGATCAGTATATTGATGATTAATATTGACCCCTTGTAACTGCATCCACTCTTTAGCAATGGTTTGAACTTGTTTAATAAAAGTAGAAATTTTTTCTAATTTTCTAACTTGAACATCGAAAATTAAGGAACGTTTACCACTCCATTGCCAATGACAACCGATTAAGGGTTTTTGTTGTCTTCCCTCATAATATTCAGGGTAAAATAAACGATGATCAGCCCGTCGCCAAGACTTGCCAAATCCTCCAAAAATCATGGCAAAGCGGGTTAAATATCGGATTAATTCTTGCAATTTTTCTTCTTGTTCGGGTGGCAAAGATTGGGTTAACCTCCAATTTAAATGTCCTGTTACATCATAGGTTTTTACTTTCCAAGAACCACTACCAAAGGAATCGATTTCTAACTGTTCGGTTTGAAAATTCATTGCTAATAAACCTAGTGTTCCACCTTTATTTTTTGTGCCTCCAAATAATTGTTCTACTAATTGAATGGTTGTGTTTTCGTCTGTTAATCCTCCGAAAATTCTTAAGGCGTGTCCTCTAATGCCTGCTTTAAAAATATTGGGTCTAAATTCGGCTGTCTCATCTAATAATGTCGGGGCAATTCCCTGACCTTGTATACTGGTTTTATAAATAACTTTATCACTATATTCTTGAGGATATCCATAACCGGCACTGACTCTACTTCCTAAGCCTTTTGAGGCGGCTTGTTTCCAAAGTTTCCAAATGGTTTGCCATTCTTTTTCTTCTAATTCGATTATGCTAGAAATCCCAAATCTTAGGATAGGTTGATATAAAGAAATTTGAGAAAATGCGCCCCCTTCTCTTTGCTGGTTTTTGACTTGGAAAGTTTGCTGAGGATGAATAATATCAATTAATTTTTCTTGCCAGTTTTCGTCAATGGGATAACCACCATGAAATCTTAAAATTCCTGGCTTCATCTCTCCATCAGGGGTTATTTTTCCACAGTAATAGTCTTTTTTTTCTGGCGTACACACACGAGAAAATGCCCCTTTCATACTGCTTCCTGGATAAAAAGGATAGCCTTTTGCACCGATAATAGGGCGAACAATGCCATCATCTTGACCCCCATTACAAACTAAACGCCAGTCAAAGGAAATGTCACAAGTTTGAACATCAATACCAAAATTAGGAGAGGTTTGATAAGTTCTTTCTGTCCATTCTGACACCCATCTTTTTATATCATGTTTTTGATTTTTATTAATATATTGAAGTTGCGATCGCTCGTCAATTTGGGCGCGGTACATCAGAGGAACTTTTTGATAAGCTTGAGAAAGTTTCATGGTTTAATCTTCATCGGGACTATCATTTTTACTGCCTTTATAGCGTTGTGTCCACCACACAAGGGCATCACATAGTTGGGTTAAAACAGCTAAAGTAACTCGCTGAGTATCTTGATCTAATGACCATAGTTTCTCGCTCATTTTTTCAATGGCTGAGGGGTTATCTACATTAACTTTATCATTCGGAATACTTCGGTTGGCTTCTGCCATAATAGTCACTAAAGCATCCCAGGTTTCTTGCCAGTAGATTGATTTATTTTTCTCTTTTTTTTGTAATCTTAACTGTTCTCCCCAAAATCTTTCTAAACCATAAGCGCAAGCCATTCTCATTTTATAAGATTGATTGAGAGAATTGGGATCTCTTTTTAACGCATTAATCACTAACTTTTGTGCTTTTCTATCTAAATCATAGGTTTTCCATGCCATTAGATATCCCCTCCTAATGTAACATCACAACGACCAAAACCAATGGATTCAAGTCCACCAAAATATAAGGGATAAATTTGTTTATTTTCTTGTTTATCTAACAGTTTAAAGGGTTGCCAACCCCTTTCTTTTAAAGCAATAGGAAAGACTAAAATTGTTCCTTCGGGTAATGCTTCAACGTTAAAAAACGCCCCTGTGTCAACTTTTTTCATGTCATCTTGTAGTTTAACTCGACTTTGGCGATAGAGGGCCATATCATGAATAAGTGCCATATCATTGTTATCTACTACCACTAGATTATCTTTAGGAATACTAATTTTATCAGGTATCCAAGGAGATAAGTCGGCATTATTTTCTATTTCTAAAAAGCCTAAATTAAAGAATAAAATTTGTGATTTATCTTGAATATTTCGACCTTTTAAGTTAGCAGAAGCAGTATAAGGTTTAGGAATAGATTCATTAATTTCTCTAATTTGTTGATATCTTTGTAATAGTCGAGGACAGCTTATCCATACGATAGGTTGTCCAGGACAAAAAACGGGCAACCAAACAATAGAAGCATATTCAAATTTTACTAAAGCTTCTGTTGTATCACTTGCATCACTTCCTAGTCCATACCAATGATTTTCATCATATTCAATTGGTAATTTATCTTGTTTTTCTTGTTGCCATTGCAAGCGTTTTCTTCGCATATCAGCCCGAAATCTTCCCCTAACTGATGACCCTGGAATGATACCTGTTTGTGTAAATTGGTCACGAAAAATCAAGTTAAGATTACCGGTTTCTTCTCCTGAACTTGCCCCGACATGAAGGGGGGCTTTTGTTTCAATAATTCCGTAAGCTTTTTTGTACATTGACGATGGTTGATGTTAATAAAAATAATTGCTCTAATTTGTGATAGATAAAGGGAATAGAATGTTTTTCTTATTAAGTTGTATTTTGCAATCACTTCTAAGACTAATTCATTAATTCTTTCTAGAATCAACAATCAATAGGGATCGATCTTGATAAAGGTTCCTGAATGTATTAAATCATCTATTTACAGTAAATTATGACCTAATACTTATATTATCGTAATTTTGTATGATAAGCTATATTAGTAGCTTTGCATTTTATATCTAAAATTTTTAACAGTAGGAAGATTAGGGATGTCTGATCAATTAGATGAATCAAACGAGTTTGATGATCTAGATAATGATGAACTTAAAGCTTATCTAGAAGATTTACAAGAATTGAAACGCCAAAGGGAGAGAGTAGACAAGGTTAGAAAACAAAATGAGAGATTGCTTCGCATTAAACAAATATCAGCGAGATTGATACAAGCAGCACAATTTGCTCAACAGATAGTTAATTCTGTAAAATTTAAAGAACAATTTTGCCGTTTATATAATCATTCTATGACTAAAACAACATTAGATATTAGTGAGATTGCTATGGGAATAACATTATCCGCTCAACTTTCTCCAGTTTTGACATACTCCACTCGTTAAGCTCCTACGTCGCTATAACGAGGGATTCTTAAACTCGCGCTTAAGATTTCCTGCTTCACAGATTGGTAACTAGGCAAAGCCCCCGTCCCATCATCTCCACAGGCATTTTCAGATACGCTATGCCCTAGCGCATATTCTTCTACACCACGATTTCTGATAACTTGCGCTGCTGCCACGTCTCGGTGGGTTTTATACCCACATTCAGGACAATTATGCTCTCTAACATCAAGGGTTTTCTTACCAGTATGAAACCCACAATTAGGGCAAATTTGAGATGTAAAATTCTTGTCAACTTCATTAACAAAAACATCTCTTTTCCATGCTACCCATTTAAGAATGGTTATGAAATTGTCTAAAACCAGCATCAAGACAATGTTTAGATAACATTCCTTTAGCCCATGACCTAAAATCAATATCTTCAATAAATATTGATTGTGATTGGTCACAAAGACGATGAGCTAACTTGAAATGCCAGTCTTTACGAGTATCAGAAATTCGTTGATGTAATCTAGCTATCTTTTGTTTAACTTGTGTCTATTATTAGAGCCTTTTTTTCTTATTTCTTAATCTACGCTGTAGCAATTTCAGCTTACGATGTAGTCGATTTAAGAATCGAGGTCTATCCACAAGTTCACCATCGGAAGTAGCCAAGAATTTATCTAAACCTAAGTCAATACCTAAAGGATGTCCATGAAAAGAAACGTCAGGAATATTAACATCTAACTGTAAAGAAAGCATCATGAAGTAACCATTAGCTCTCCTTACAATGCGAGCTTGTTTTAACTCAAACCCATCAGGTATTTCTCTAGACTTTCTAAACTTTACCCATCCTAGTGTGGTAATTTAATTTCGTTACCTTTAATACAATCTTTTAGCATTTGAGGATATACATAAGACCGCATTCTATCCCTATTTTTAAAGCGCGGAAAGCCTAACTTTTTGGACTGCATATCGGCAAAAGCTCTATCTAAAGTCCTCAAGACTTGTTGTAAAACTTGAGCGTTTACTGATTTGAGTATGTCATTAGTTTTCTTGGCCTTTGTAATGCTTTAGCTTGATTGTGATAATTAGGGTAAGGTACGTCAGGAGAAATAATATATTCCTGAATAAATGAGCAAGAATTAACAGGGGATTTTCTAGAACTTAGCCAGTCCTTACGATCTCTTAAAGCATAATTCCAGACGGAGCGACAAACATTTAAAGTATGTTCAATTACCTCAATTTGTTGCTTATTTGGGATTAGCTTTAAATTCGTAAGTTAATGTAAGCATTAGTTCGACCACTATTAATACTTTCCCTAGTTTAAATTAATCTACACACCAATGTCAACTCGTGTAAGTTGTCTCCCGCTGGTCGGTTTATTTGTTGGCAAAAATTCATCTCCCGTTAATTTCTATGAGTCTTTTTTTGGGGAGAAATATAACGGGAGTCCTCTTTTTGTATTTCAGGATAG
>NZ_PRLH01000099.1 GCF_003013815.1 Cyanothece sp. BG0011
CTTAAATTTAATTCTAAACCGGATCGCATAGCAGACCAAGACTGACCTTGATTGTAACTAATATGAGCTTGCCCAACATAATCAATAACAGCAAGAGTGGAATCGTTTTCATAATTAGGAGAAACATCAAGACCAATTACAATACGAGAAGATAAACTATTGAGGTTTTGCCAGGTTTCTCCTTCGTCAGTTGATTTAAAAATACCATCAAAACCAGTCAGAAACATGGTTTTATCTTGTTGGAAATTATTAGATAGTCGTATCTCATCAAAATGAGGTGCGTTAAATTGTTTCTCATCTGCTTGTTCTGATTTTGTCAATCCTTGTTTAAAATTAGTCCAACTTTTTCCTCCATCCTCTGAACGAAAAACCCCATTATTCCACGTAGAAAGAAATAGAGTAGAGTCTATATCATAATTAGGCGAAAAAGCAATATCTCGAATAAATTTATCTGCTACTTTTTCACTTTTTAATTCTTCTGTTATTTTTCCATCAGCAACAATGTAAACTCCATTTTTTTCTGTTCCTATCCAGATGGTTTTATCTGTAGTAAAATTCGGAGAAACTTGTAAAGCTGTGATTTTACTATTATTATCTAGAGTTAATAAAGTCTCCCAGTTCTCTCCTTTGTCATTTGAAATTTTTATATTTCCTACATTATCTGCGATTAAAATTGTTTCTGGTTGATCTTTGATCAAGGCAATTTTAGTGATTTTTGTTTGTTCGTCGTTTTGGAAAATTTGAGTCCAACTTTCTCCCCCGTCTTCTGATTTATAAATACTTTGCTCACTGTCTGCTGCTACAATAAACTTATCAGAATTAGGAGAAATTTCTAATAAATTAATTTTAGTATCTTTTATATTTAATCCTTTATTAGCTTTTAGCCAAGATTGACCCCCATCTTCAGATTTATAAATACCAGAATATAAAGAAGAGGTGAAGAGAATATTATCATTATTTTTTGCTACACTGAGAGTCACTAAATTATCAACATTATCTAATCCTTTCCATAATCTTTGCCAAGTTGTCCCCCCATCTTCAGATTTAAATAGATTTCCACGGACGATAATGAATAGAGTTTGATTATCACTATAATTTGGGGATAATTCTACTTGCTCAACAACATCATGAGGACGATGACTCAAGGCCACAGGAAGATTAAACAAGGAGAAGGATAAGCTAACAAAGATAACCAAAATCCTTAGAAAGGTTAATCTTATGACTTTATTAAGCTTAAGCATATATTTCGGATGTATAGCAAATTAGTTTAATCATTCGATCTGTCCTGACAATTGACAACCTTTTAATATAGCTTGACGAATCATTGTATTTTTTTCTTGATTTAACATCAGATGAAAATAATTGAAAAGTTGCTGAGTTTGAGTTGGGGTTAATGTTTGTTTTTGTAAAAGATTAGACAAATTTTCCACAGCCATTAATCGTTTTAAGTCATTAACATCGCTTAAGTGTGACAGCCATTCTTGATATTGATTACGTTGTTTTTTTCTGGGTAAATCAAACATTTGCCACCCCAATAACCCTAAGGTTAAAAAAGTTCCTAAACCTTGCAAAATCAATCCAGTAGCTAACCACTGATTTTCAGCATTAGACCAGATATAGAGAGCCATATAACTGCTGATTGTACCCAATCCGCCAGTAACGACTGCGATCGCTAATTTTCCTTGAGAACTATTAAAAAATTGATACCAGTATAACCAACGACTTTGCCAGTTAGTGGTCTGAACCCAATAGACGAAACGCATCAATCCAATACCGATTAAAGTCGCCCCCACCAGTTTCGGGTTCCAAGCTAACATCAGGGTTGTTCCCATTGATCCTGATGACCACAGTAGGATTTTGCGTGGTTGTTTGCGGAGTAATAAAGGAATGACCTTGATCATGCTGTACCTGAGTCTACTTAAGGAAAGACTGGATAATAGATCAAAAATGGGTTTAGATCGCAATGAGACTTGCATTACCGAGGATGCCTAAATAAACGTATGCTGATGTTTACTATATCCTTAATCTAGTTGAATTCAACGACTTTTTCTTGAGGGGTTTGATACAATTCTTTACATATTAAAGTCATTTCTCGTCCTTTTGGCTGACTGGTCTTAAAACTTAGTATTATTTACAGGTTTAATCGGACTAAACAGTATCAAATTATACAAAATGAAGTAAAGCCTATCTTTACTATCAATGATTTGAAGAGATGTATATATTGAAACCCCAAGGAGTCTTTCATGGCCCAAACGCCCCAAGAAGTCTTGAAAATGATTCAAGACAACAACATCAAAATTATTGACCTCAAATTCATTGATCTACCAGGGATTTGGCAGCATTGCTCTTTTTATTACAATCAAATTGATGAGAGTTCTTTTGTCGATGGGGTTCCTTTCGACGGTTCGAGTATTCGGGGATGGAAAGCTATCAACGAATCTGATATGTGTATGGTTCCTGACCCAAAAACGGCTTGGATCGATCCTTTTTATGAAGAACCTACCTTAAGTATGATTTGTGGCATTAAAGAGCCTCGTACAGGGGAATGGTACGAGCGTGATCCTCGTACCATTGCAGGTAAAGCAGTTGAATATCTTAAAAGCACAGGGATTGGTGATACAGCCTTTTTCGGTCCTGAAGCAGAGTTTTTCGTGTTTGATGACGTTCGTTTCGATCAAACCGAGAACAAAGGCTACTATTACGTTGATAGTGTAGAAGGTCGTTGGAATACCGGCAGAGAAGAAGAAGGCGGAAACTTAGGTTATAAACCTGGCTATAAACAGGGTTATTTTCCTGTCGCTCCCACTGATACTGTTCAAGATATGCGAACAGAAATGCTGCTAACCATGGCTGAATGTGGGGTACCCATTGAGAAGCATCACCACGAAGTGGCAACTGGTGGACAAAATGAATTAGGATTCCGTTTTGCCAAGCTAATCGAGGCCGCTGATTATTTGATGACTTACAAATATGTCATCAAAAACGTGGCTAAGAAATATGGTAAAACCGTAACATTTATGCCTAAGCCTTTATTTAATGATAATGGGTCAGGAATGCACGTCCACCAGTCTATTTGGAAGGGAGGAGAACCTTTATTTTGGGGCGATGGTTACGCCAACTTAAGTCAATTAGCCTTAAATTACATTGGTGGTATTTTAAAACACGCTCCTGCTTTGTTAGCCTTTACTAACCCGACAACCAACTCCTATAAGCGTCTTGTTCCAGGTTTTGAAGCGCCTGTAAACCTTGCTTATTCTCAAGGTAATCGGTCTGCGTCAGTCCGTATTCCCTTATCTGGCCCTAACCCTAAAGCAAAACGTCTAGAATTCCGTTGCCCTGATGCAACTTCTAACCCCTATTTAGCCTTTGCTGCGATGCTTTGTGCAGGGATTGATGGGATCAAGAATGAAATCGACCCAGGAGACTCTTTAGACGTGGATATTTACGATTTGTCTCCTGAAGAACTCAGTAAGATTCCTTCTACTCCTGGCTCCCTCGAACAAGCATTAGAAAGCTTAGAAAACGATCATGCTTTCTTAACCGATGGAGGTGTCTTTACAGATGACTTTATCGAGAATTGGATTGAATATAAACTCGATAATGAAGTTAATCCTATGCGTTTACGGCCTCATCCCTATGAGTTTGCTTTGTACTACGATGTCTAGAATTAAAGTCATTATTTAGGTTACGTTTTGGAGAGCAGTGGAGAAGGTAGCTTCTTCACTGACTTTAATGAGTCCTTAAGGGGATACCAGAGTGCGATTCGTTCTTAGCGAAATGGCTGTAAGGCCTATAAACTAAGGCTTCTAGCTCCCAAAAGCTAGATGATAACTATCCGATTGATGGAGGTGAAAGCCCTCCCCGCTAAGGTTAGGCGTGACTCAAAACCTGCCCACACCGAGTAGGCCCGGAATCCTACAGAGTGAAGCTGGGAACAGGACGCAATCAGACACCGACTGCTGGTGACACTGGCGTTAAAGGAGTCCCCATGATTAAACAGAACCTATAAAAGTGACTCATCCCCAGGCAGGAAAGCAGAAAGAATAGTAACCCCTGACCTCATCGGAGCAATAAAACCCGCCGACTCATTCTGGTAAGAACGGCATAACCAAGGGTATCCGATAGTCAAATTGGTTCAATCTAAAGGGACAATCAATCAAACGGATGGAACGAATAAAAACGAGTCTAGAGTCTCAGGAAGGTCGAAACCTGGGTAGGCAAGACGAGAGGCGGAACTCTCTAGATTCGGGTAGGACTAAGCGTAATTGCTTAGAGGCAAAAGAGAAAACGATTAACCGAAGGTGAACATGGTTAGACACGAAACTAAAAACTTCAGTGAACTTTGGAAGAGCATTCCCTGGAGGAAACTCCGCAGAAATCTCTTTCGTCTCCAAAGAAGATTGTTTAAAGCCATTCAAGCAGGAGATAAACGGCGGGCTAGGAACCTACAGAAGCTGATTCTGAAATCCAAAGCAGCTAGACTACTCGCAGTCCGACAAGTATCACAGCTAAATGCTGGCAAGAAAACCGCAGGAGTTGACGGGGTAAAATCCTTAAGCTTCAAACAACGGTTTGACCTAGCAGAAAGGTTACTCAAAGCAAACGATTGGAAACACTCTAAGCTAAGAGAAATACCCATCCCCAAAAAGGATGGAACAACCAGATTGCTAAAGGTTCCGACTATGGCAGACAGAGCATGGCAATGCCTTGTAAAATACGCCCTAGAACCAGCACATGAAGCACTATTCCACGCCAATAGCTACGGGTTCAGACCTGGACGCTCAGCGCACGACGCTCAAAAGATTCTATTTCTAAATCTAAAATCCGACAGAAACGGATTAAACAAGAGAATACTTGAGCTAGACATAGAAAAATGTTTCGATAGGATAAACCACACATCCATCATGGAAAGGGTTATAGCCCCTAAAGCTATTAAACTCGGCTTATGGCGATGCTTAAAAGCAGGAATTAACCCAGAATTTCCAGAACAAGGAACCCCTCAAGGGGGGGTGGTGAGTCCTCTATTAGCCAACATCGCTCTAGATGGTATAGAAGACATCCACCAGTCTGTACGCTATGCAGATGATATGGTACTAATTCTAAAGCCTAAAGACGATGCTGAAAAGATACTTGGAAAGATTGAAGAATTCTTAGCTGAAAGAGGACTAAAGGTCAAGGAAAGCAAGACCAAACTCGTTAAATCGACAGATGGATTTGATTTTCTAGGGTGGCACTTCAAAGTGCAAACCAACGGGAAGTTTAGATGCGTCCCTTCAGAGGACAACTACAAAGCATTCCGTCAAAAAGTCAAAGATATCATCAATTGCTCGAATATTGGAGCTAGGGAAAAGGCTAAGAAATTAGCCCCCCTAATTAGAGGATGGCGAAACTACCATAGATATTGCAAAATGGATGGCTCTCGCTTCTCCTTATGGAGAATGAACCACAGAGCCTTCAAAGTCTTCAATAAAGAGAAGAAACTGAACCGTCATACGGCAACAGAACTAATCAAGAAGGCATTTCCCGCAGTACCATATAACGAAAACCGCCACGTCAACGTCAAGGGGAATAAATCACTCTACGATGGAGACTTAGTCTATTGGAGTGAGCGTAACAGCAAACTCTATGACAACCAAACCTCTAAGTGTCTGAAAAGACAACACCATTCATGTGGATACTGTGGACTAAAGCTAACCTCTGATGAAAAAGTACATCTTCATCATATAGACGGAAACCATAGTAATTGGAAGCCAAAAAACCTATTAGCGGTTCACGAAAGCTGCCATGACTACATCCACAAGGGCAAGGCTGTAAAAGCCTAATTTGTCGGGAGCCGGATGCGGTGAAAGTCGCACGTCCGGATCTAAATGAGAGGGGCGGAGCATAATAGCTCCCCTCGACTCAACCAGCCTACACTGTACTGTCAAGTCAGTGTAGGTAGTTCACATAACAGTTAACCATTAAACTAGGCAGAAAGAGACTTGTTCATCGTTTGTTGATTAAACCGAGTCACTCCCTGACGCACAAGATGGCAAAAATGAGCAATGGGAGGAATGGTAATGCGATCGCTAGTTGAAACTAAAACCACCTCACGGGTTAAAAGTTTAGGAGATTTTTGACTCAATTCATCAGAAATAGGGGCTAAAGAACGAACGGTTAAACGGTTATCGTTGTTGGTTTCAATTAATGCTGTTTCAGGCAGTAAAGCAACAATTTCGCCCTGTCTAACCACTCCCCGAAAAGCATCTAAAGTATTTAATTCCATCACCGCATTGATGGTTAAATTATGAAGGGAACACCATTCTTGTAGTAATCTTTGCATTCCATAACCCTCTTTAAACACCACTTGAGGATACTTAATTAATTCGGTATGAGGAATCTGATGATACTGGGTTAAAGGATGATTAACGGCCATTAAAACGTAAATTTTTTCTTCATATAATAAATCAACCGTCATCTCAGGGCTAGTGGTCAAAAAACGATTATTCATAACGATGGCAATATCTACCAAACCATCCCGTAATACCTTCAACGCGCGATCGCTACCTAAAGCGGTGACTCGTAACTGCACGTGAGGATAATCTAAACAAAATTGTTGTAGAATGGGGGGCAGAAAATGGGAGCAAACTGAATGAATGGCAGCCACACATAATTCTGGTTGTTTTCCTGCTTGTAAATCTTTGATTTCTTGCCCAACGGTTGCCCATTCTTGACAAATTTTTTTGGCCCTTGGCAACAATTTTTCCCCTGCTACCGTCAATTTAGCCTGAGTGGAGCGATGAAACAATAAAGCACCTAAGTTCCCTTCTAGGGCTTGTATTTGTCGGCTAATGGTTGATTGAGTAATACCACACTGACTCGCTGCCTGGCCAAAACTGCCCGTGTCTGCGATCGCTAAAAATGCTTGTAGTTGCTCAATTCGCATTGATAAGGCTGTCTATATCTTGTTATCTTAACCTTATCTTATTTTTGTCCCTGATTTCGTAGAAATTGATACTAAACGAATTAATAGTTGACATGGAGTTTTTGTCGTGGTTACTGGTATTTCTCGGAGGGGGTTTAGGCAGTTGTGGCCGTTATTTAATTAGTAAAATAATGAATGAACAAATTGATACCATGTTTCCTTGGGGAACATTAACCGTTAATTTAATGGGTTGTTTAGTAATTGGTATCATAATTGGTTTAATTGAAAGATATCCTATTCATCCCTACTGGGGACTGTTATTAGTAACAGGGTTTTGTGGAGGGTTTACCACCTTTTCATCTTTTTCTTTGGAGAATAATTTGTTATTAAGACATCAACAATATTTTTTGTTATTGGTTTATACATTTATCAGTTTATTGTGGGGGTTTGCCGGAACTTTTATCGGTTTAATGTTGGTCAAAAGGAGTTAAGAAACAATTACCACACCCTTCGGGCAAAGTAAAAAGGCTTTCATGCAAAAATAAATATATGCCCAATAATAGTTTAAAGCCTCTTCATTTTCAATTAGTGATAGAATATAGCAGTCAGACTCTTGATGATTGGGTTTCCCTCATGAGTCTGAGAAATCCCATAAATAATGCTCCTGTGAAACAAAATAAAGAATAATTATGTTACAAATTCTCACAGGTTTCGGTTTTTTTTCAGGAATGAGTTATCCGTTTCGATTATTGAGACTGTTTAAATCTCATCCTAGTCTATTATCTTATGTTATTGTTCCCATTTTAGTTAATATTGTTATTGGGATTTTCCTGTATGTTGGTTTATTTTTCTTTGGTTGGCAAGTGACCGAAATTTTAACCGATAGTATCATTAACCGTCTTGATCTACTGTTAGCTGATCTTCCGACTTGGTTGAATAGTTTAGATTATGTTGTTATTTTTTTAGGATGGTTAATTAGGATTATTTTAAGTTTACTGTTATTAATTTTAACAGGATTTATTTTAGTTCAATTTGGTGTTCTATTAGCTGCCCCTTGGTATGGTAATTTATCAGAGAAAATAGAGAAAATTAGAACCGATAACGTAGAAATTATTGAAGTAGGAATGATTCGAGATATTTGGCGAGCTATTTTGTTTGAATTGAAAAAAATAGTCTTGATTTTAGCTTGTGCTGTCTTCATCTTTTTGTTAAGTTTTCTTCCTGTTATTGGGGCGATTATTTCGACAGTAGGGGGGTTAACAATTACAGGAACAATTATTTGTTTAGACTTTTTTGATGGTGCTTTAGAAAGAAGACGACTAAAGTTTAGAAAAAAAGTTAACCTCGTTTGGAAATGTTTCCCAGCAAGTGCCGGGTTTGCTGCTATTTGTTTATTATTAATTGGTATCCCTTTTATTAATTTAATTACCATTCCTTTTTGTGTGGGAAGTGGAACCTTATTTGTTTGCGATCGCATTCTTCCTAAGTATCTATAACCCTATTCATTCTATGAGTTAAACCATGATCAAATTTAACACAAATATTCGTCAAAAAGTTGTTCCTGATCTTGTGGAGTCTTTAGCAAACTTTGAAGAAATAACAGAACTTTTACACCACAAAAGTGAAAAAACTTTAATGTGGAGTCCTATTAATAAAGATAGTCATCATTTATACGATCATTATTTAGATGCTATTTTAACGGTCTATTTTAATAAATATTATTTGTTATGTAAGTCTTTAATTCAATCTTTAAATGAAGAAAATTATCTACTATATGGACTCATTGGCAGATCCTTAATTGAACATACCGCTATTTTAAGATATTATGTCACTAGCAAGATGTTTCCTTTAGTCAAAATTGCCTTAGAAGATGGCAAAGTTACCACAGAAGAAGTAGAAACTATTATTCCTTGGTTAGAAAAACATATTATCGGAAATCGATTTGACTGGGGGGACTTTTTAGTGGACTATTTTGATGAATTAGATAATCTAAAACCAGGAAATATTCTGAAAAATTCTCAGGTTAATGTGTTAACTTGTTTACAAAAATGGATGCAAGAAGATCAATCAATTCATGATTTATATAGTTTATTTTGTGATCTTGTTCATCCTAACTTGGGTAGCACACTTCTTATTAGTAATGTGGTGAATAATCAAATTTGTATTGGGGGTCATTCTGGAGAAGCGATCGCCTTAGAAATTGTTAACCGAACTTTTAAACAATTATTATCAATATTTAGAGAGGTTTCTGAACAATTAAAACAACTACAAAACTTTAAGTTTGCTGATTATATTAGAGTTAGTTAAGAAAAAATTATGGATATTTCAACCCTTATTAAAGAACTCCAAAACCCCAATAGTTATCCCCATGCGGTACAAGATCCAATTAAAGTTGTTCAAACCCATGCGTCAGCTATCTTTTTAACAGGAAACTATGCTTATAAAATAAAAAAGCCTGTTGATTTTGGCTTTTTGGACTATTCAAACCTAGAAAAGCGTCAACACTTTTTAAATCAAGAGTTGACCATGAATCAAGCGATTGCTCCTGATATTTATCTAGAAGTTTTACCTATTACGTTAGAAAAAAATCAAATCAAAATAGGAGGAAGAGGAGAGATTATAGAGTATGTTCTCAAGATGAATCAGTTTCCTCAAGATTGTTTATTTATCAATCTATTTCAAGCAGGAAAACTAGAAAAACATCATCTACAAGACTTAGGAAAAGTAGTGGCAAAGTTTCATCACAACACAAAAACTAACGATTATATCCGTAGTTTTGGGAATATAGAAGTTATCAAAAAA
The DNA here is from genome assembly GCF_003013815.1 of Cyanothece sp. BG0011. Classification (GTDB taxonomy): domain Bacteria; phylum Cyanobacteriota; class Cyanobacteriia; order Cyanobacteriales; family Microcystaceae; genus Crocosphaera. The sequence continues at coordinate 9,707 of NZ_PRLH01000099.1, forward strand.
TCCATTGATGAAAATTATGAGAGAACCGAAAAATATATCGGTATTGCTCAAAGTAAACAACAATATGAGGAAACAAAAGAGTTTACTGATCGCTATTTTCAACTCAAACAAAAATATTTTAAACAACGACAACAAGAAGATAAAATAAGAGAGTGTCACGGCGACTTACATTTAAAAAATGTTTGCCTATGGAATAATAAAATACAGTTATTTGATCGCATTGAATTTAATGAAGAATTTCGCTACGTTGATGTAATGTTTGATATAGCATTTACTGTCATGGACTTAGAGGCAAGAAACCGTCAAGATTTGAGCAATATTTTTCTTAATACTTATTTAGAATATACGGGAGATTGGCAAGGATTGCAAGTATTACCTGTCTATCTTTCCCGACAAGCTTATGTTAGAGCAAAAGTGAATTCTATGTTACTTGATGATCCTAATATTAGCGAAGAAGAGCATAAAAAAGCCCAAGAAGATGCTAAAAATTATTATCATTTAGCTTGGAAATATACCCAACAACATCAAGGACAAATTATGATAATGTCAGGGTTATCAGGATCAGGAAAAACCACCATAGCCAAATATCTTGCTCAAAACATTAATGCTATTTTAATTCGCTCTGACGCTGTACGGAAACACTTAGGAAATATCCCCTTAGACGAAAGAGGAGACAGTGAACTTTATAGTGAAGAAATGAACCAAAAAACCTATGAAACTTTAATTAAACTAGGAGAAATCATTGCAAAAGAAGGATTTAATGTGATTTTAGATGCTAAATTTGATCGTCATCAATGGCGTGAAACCGTGATAGAAGTCGCTAAAAAATATGACATTAACTTGACAATTTTGTATTGTTATGCACCCGTAGAGATTTTAAGCGATCGCCTCTCAAAGCGGAAAGGAGATATTTCTGATGCTACCCCCAACTTATTGCAACAACAACAAAATAACGCCCAAGATTTCAATGAAGAAGAAATGAGCTATGTTAGAACAATTGATACGACCCACAACTGGCAAGAACAAATCAAGACAATCATAAAAAAAGGAACCATCATCGTATAATAAAACCAATAGGAGTTTGATCTTTTAGTCTGGGAGGCAATAGAATCCTAGAGGTTTCGACAAAATCATCAAACGTCGAGGCACAACTAAGGTGTCAAGCCAAAAGAAGGGGGATAGACACACCCGAAGTTAAACACTGACATCAAACTTACATTCTCTCAACAGAGACAGTGTAACGCGGTTTTTTGAGGACGCAACAATAGGCAACATTTGAACTACGAAAGGATCATCTAACCTCATTTGTCTAAGACTAAAAAGCCCACATTGTGTCCGAAAGAACCTTCATCAGCAGTACGTTACGAACAAAAGGAGATTAATTTGGTTAGCACAACATCATTGAAAACCACAAAATCAGAAGATATTTTTTCTGCTGCCCAGAAATTAATGCCAGGGGGTGTCAGTTCTCCGGTTAGGGCGTTTAAGTCCGTTGGCGGACAACCCATTGTCTTTGATCACGTCAAAGGGGCTTATATTTGGGACGTAGACGGTAACCAATACATTGATTACGTGGGAACCTGGGGCCCAGCTATTTGTGGTCATGCTCATCCTGAAGTCATCGGGGCCCTGCATTCAGCTTTAGACAAAGGCACCAGTTTCGGCGCACCTTGCCTGTTAGAGAATGTTTTAGCAGAAATGGTCATCGATGCAGTTCCTAGCATTGAAATGGTCCGCTTTGTTAACTCCGGCACCGAAGCTTGTATGTCCGTGTTGCGCTTAATGCGTGCTTTTACCGGCCGAGACAAAATTATCAAATTTGAAGGCTGTTATCACGGCCATGCGGATATGTTCTTAGTGCAGGCCGGATCTGGGGTTGCCACCCTCGGTTTGCCCGACTCCCCTGGGGTTCCCAAAACCACCACCGCTAACACCTTAACTGCCCCTTACAACGATTTAGAAGCGGTTAAGGCCCTCTTTAAAGATAATCCCGATGAGATTGCCGGGGTTATTTTAGAGCCTGTGGTCGGTAATTCTGGGTTTGTTGTACCAGATGGTGGATTTTTACAAGGATTACGGGAACTGACTCAAGAAAACGGTGCTTTACTCGTATTTGATGAAGTGATGACCGGTTTCCGTCTCTCCTATGGTGGGGCCCAAGAAAAATTTGGGGTGACTCCTGACTTAACCACCTTGGGTAAAGTGATCGGCGGTGGGTTACCGGTTGGGGCCTATGGGGGCCGTAAAGATATTATGTCCATGGTTGCTCCGGCCGGACCGATGTATCAAGCCGGAACCCTATCCGGTAATCCTTTGGCTATGACGGCAGGGATCAAAACCCTTGAATTACTGCAAAAACCTGGCACATATGACCAATTAGAACAAATTACCCAACAGTTAAGCGAAGGGTTACTGAAAATTGCTAAAGATGCGGGCCATCAAGTTTGTGGGGGCCATATTGGGGCAATGTTTGGTATGTTCTTCACAGAAGGTCCTGTCAGAAACTATGATGATGCGAAAAAGTCTGATTTAGCTAAATTTGGACGTTTTCACCGAGCCATGTTAGAAAAGGGAATTTATCTGGCTCCTTCTCAGTTTGAAGCCGGGTTTACTTCCTTAGCCCATACCTCAGAGGATATTGAGAAGACCTTAGCTGCAGCGAAAGAGGTACTTTCTAGTCTGTAGATTATCTATGTAGGGGTCAACGGCCGTTGACCCCTACGATTAATTATTGCTCCCTTTCTGGATCAAACTCCAAAGAAACCCCATTCATACAGTAACGTTGTCCTGTGGGTTTGGGTCCATCAGGAAAGACATGACCTAAATGACCCCCACAACGACTACAATGGACTTCGGTTCTGGTCATAAATAAGGATCGATCCACTGAGGTTTCAATGGCACCTTCAATGGGTTTATAGAAGCTTGGCCAACCGGTACCACTGTTATATTTAGTTTCAGAAGTAAACAGAGGTTGTCCGCAACCCGCGCATTTATAGACCCCTTCTCCATATTCTTTATCAAGGGGACTGGTGCCGGCTCTTTCGGTGCCATGTTTGCGTAAAACGTTAAACTGTTCTGGGGTTAACGCCTGTTTCCATTCTTGTTCGCTTTTGTTAACTTCAAATTGTTTGTCTGATGTTTTCATGATTGTTTGGTTCCTAAATAATTAACAACAAATATTTAACTGTTTTGAACAGCAAAGGTGAACGAGGTTTTTACCATAGGTAACTGGTCACTGTTCACTGGTCACTGTTTTAACTACTCTATCTCTATGGTAGTGGGAGAGTCCCCTGAAGAGGGTTTAGAAGCAATGGGTTTTCTATAGTCCATATATAAGCGATCGCGCCACAAGAAGAAAGCATCATAAGTGGTGTTATCGGCTAACCCAGGAATCCCTTTTCCTTTGAGGGTATCAGGAATGTCTAAATAATCCCCTCCTGGTTGTTTTAAAATAATACTTAATCCAGCAACCGCTAGATCCGCTAAGGTAATTTCATCTCCTACTAAATAGGGTTGATGTTCTAAGATAAGACTGAGGGCTTCTAAGTCTTGTTTGAGGGCTTTGGTGGCTTCTTTAACCGCATCCGGACCAAACCCCACACCGGTTCCTAATGCGCTTAATACATCCCCAGGAACCGCACCAATTAAGGTTTTTAAAAAGTCAGGAACTTCTTTGGGTAGCACCGAAGTCCGAAAGTTTGGGTTTTGATTTAACGCCCCAATTAAAGCAATTCTTCCTTTGGTTCCGATGGATTCGTCTGCCCATTCTTCGATTAATAAACATTGTCCTCTTTTAACGGGATCAGTGGGAATGATGGGCTTTTCTGGGTATTTTCTATCTAAATAAAAGGCGATATCAGTGGAATCTGCAATCACAGTATCCCCATCTTTTAAGACAGGAACTTGTCGCTGTCCTGACATTTTATAGAGATCCATCTGACCCACCCCTGGGGTCACTTCTACTTTCCGATATTCTAACCCTTTATAATCAAGAATTAAACGCACTTTCTCAGAATACTGAGAAACCTCAAATTGATACAATTCTATCATTGGCTGTTCTCTCCCCAACAGTCTTTTTTATCTGTTTATACTGTAACGTTTTTTTACAATTTTGTCATAATTTTCTGAGTAGTAATCTATTAATATTCCGCAAATTATGGAATGATAAATAGAAAATTTGTTATAATAAAAAGATCAAGTTTTACCGTTACTAATTATCCGTGAACTTGAGGCTGTTTTTGTTAGTAAAAAAGTATTAATTTTTCTCAAAAAACTGATATTAATTGTCATAAAATTTGTAATCGGAGGCTGAAAAAATGAAATCAGAGCGATCTCTAAGAGATCCGCATTGCGGTGCGCAAACTCGCATCGTCATTATGGGGGCAGCCGGACGGGACTTTCATAATTTTAACCAAGTTTATCGCCACAATTCAAACGTGGAAGTGGTGGCTTTTACCGCAGCGCAAATATCCGGTATTGCTAACCGCTTTTATCCCCCTTCCTTAGCCGGTCCGCTTTACCCTGAGGGTATCCCCATTGTTGATGAAACGGAACTGGACACCCTTTGTCAAGAAAAAGACATCGATCAAGTCATTTTTGCTTATAGTGACGTGACTCACCGTCAAGTGATGCACCTGGCCTCTCGTGTGTTGGCTGCGGGGGCTGACTTTTTATTACTCGGACCCCAACAAACCATGTTAACGGCCACCGTCCCCGTCATTGCTGTGTCTGCAGTCCGAACCGGGTGCGGAAAATCCCAAACCAGCCGATGGTTATCCAAATTATTGCAAAAAAAGGGTTTAACCGTGGCCGTGATTCGTCATCCTATGCCCTATGGGGACTTGGAAAAACAAGCGGTGCAACGATTTGCCACCCTTGACGACTTAACCCAAGCCAATTGTACCGTAGAAGAACGGGAAGAGTATGAACCCCATATTAATGTGGGGAACATCGTTTATGCCGGGGTAGACTACGAAAAAATTGTCCAACAGGCCCAACAAGAAGCGGATATTATTCTCTGGGACGGAGGAAATAATGATTTTCCTTTTATTCGTCCCGACTTACACCTGGTGTTAGTTGATCCCTTGCGGCCTGGAGACGAAACCACCCATCATCCAGGAGAAGTGGTGTTACGCATGGCTGATATTGTCATCATTGCCAAGGTAGACGCGGCCGAAGATGCCAATATTCAAAAGGTAAAAGAAACAGCGCAACAGGTGAACCCTCAAGCCTTAATTATTCAAGGAAAATCGCCGATTGTTTTAGATGAACCGGAATCAGTTCGAGATCGCCGTGTCTTAGTGGTCGAAGATGGACCCACCACCACCCACGGAGGAATGGCCTACGGGGCCGGTTATATTGCCGCCACTCGCGCCCAGGCTAAAGAAATTGTCGATCCTCGCCCCTATGCGGTTCCTGAAATTGCTAAAATTTACGAAACTTACCCTCATATTGGGTCTGTTTTACCGGCAATGGGTTATTTTCCCGAACAATTAAAAGCGTTAGAAACCACCATTAATCAAGCAGAGGTTGACGTAGTAGTTGCAGCAACCCCCAGTAATTTAGGAGAATTAATTGAGGTCAATAAACCCATTATTCGGGCGAGTTATGAGTTTGCTGAAGCCCAAAGTCCAGGATTAACTGAACAGATAGAAGCATTCTTAGAAAAAATCTAAGATATTATTCAAGAAGTCAGAAGTCAGAAGTGTGAAGTCAGAAGTATCAATTAGTGGGAGATTGAAACTCACCACTAATTGAAGACCGCTAAAATAAATTTGTAGCGGGGGTCTTAAACCCAATTTCTACGTCTAGAAGTAGAAAGTCTTTACTAAAAATTATTAGAAAAAAAACTTCTGACTTCTGACTTCCTACTTCTGACTTCGAGCGAAGCGATAAAGTAGGAAACCTTAGAAGTTAAGGCTTTCTACTTTATAACCTATATTAAGAACCAAAGAAGTCCTTAACTGCATCGACAACATTATCAGAGGTTTCTTCTACATTAGATTTAGCTTCTTCGACCCCTCTTTTTGCTCTGCCAATGTCTTGTTTAGCACGGCCTTTAACTTGTTTGGTGGTTCCTTCAATGTTATCTTCTAGGTCGTCGCCGAATTTCTTTTGAACAGTTCCTGCTTTTTCTTGGGCTTTACCTTTTACTTGATCAACCATTCCTTCTGCTCTAGTGCTGTTAACTGCTAGATATTGGTTAGTAACAGCATAAGAAGAAGAAACATTATAGGTTAACGTTCCTAGAAAGAGTCCAGAAACTAATAATAAAATAGCTAATACTCGATTGATTTTTGATAACATGGATTGAATGTTCATAATTACAATTATTGCGGAAGTGGTGAAGGTAGATGAAATTTGATAGACAAAATTTTTATTAAAGAAAAGGAGACGATAAGATAATTTTCTCCCTTTCTTAATAAAAACTAGATAATTGATTGATTAGTCAATCGCTTTTTTTACTTTCTCTTTAGCATCTTCTACAGAGTGTTGAACTTCTGCTTTAGCTTGTTTCTTTTGTCCTTCTGCTTTATCTTCAGGATCGCCGGTAACTTCTCCGACCATTTCCTGGGCTTTCCCTTCAAGATTTTTCATGGTTGCATCCACTCTATCTTCTGTACTCATAATAAACTAATACCCCTGTTAATTTTGTTAACGTAACTATTCATTATTCTAAACAAAATAGTTGTGATCAAACTTCTGTCAAAAGATACATTACTAATGGCTGAATTTTATTGTTTATTCCTTCTCTAGGCAGAATAACCGCTTTTAACTTAATCTATCTTAGGAAGGAGGTTTTTTTGTTTCATTTTTGATTATGATTATAAGCAGTTTCAACCCGAAATAGAGACGGTTTTTGTCGTTAAAAGTTTCCCAATATTTTCAAGTGTCTAAATATACAAGAAATAAACATGAAAAGCTTAAATTAAATAAAAAGAGTACCCTTAATATTATAAAATCTGTCTTTGTTAGTGGAGTCTTTTTTATTATTTTAACACAACTTGGACTTTTTTATATAATCCCTGGATATGTTTTTATTTTCATATCTTTAATTGTGATTGGCATCGGTTTTATTGATGGGATTGAAGAACTTTAAACCGTTGAAACTTTATAAAATTGACTTAATTATTTGATCGTTTTTATTGATAGTCGTGAGGAAACACTTATGATACTAAAGAAATTATCAGCTTTGCTCAGTATTGTTCCATTTTTATTGATTCAAAATGCCGTAAATCCTGTGAAAGCAGAAGAAACGGAACAGACATTACTCTCCCAAAATGATACTTGTCGAGAAGTTAATGCTGACTCGTTTGTTAACGTTAGAAATGCACCCACTGGCTTAATTGTTGGTCGTTTAGAAAGTACGGATCGAGTTTATATTATAGATGAAGTCGAAGAGGGATGGGTACAAATTAGTTACCCGATTGCTGGATATGTTTATGCCGATAATTTAAAATATTGTTCGGGTGATAGTTCTACTAATCAACCTAGCAATTATGATGATCCAACAGCCGCCAATCCGACTACAGTGCCAGGAAGTAACTGTCGACAAGTGAGTAGAGATCAATTATTAGTTAGACAAAAACCGAACGGTCAAATTGTGGGACAATTAACCGACGAACAACGAGTAATGATTGCTAATGAAGGGTTTAATGGTTGGGTTCCCATTGAATACCCTATTAATGGTTATGTTGTCTCTCAATATTTAACCAATTGTGAGACGACTGCTAACCTTCCCACCTCAATTAATGATGAAAATATTACCACGGTAGCTGATAGTAATTGTCGTCAAATTATGTCTCCTGATGTTCCCGTGAGATCCCAACCCATGGGCGATGTTATTGGTAAATTAGACCAAACCAATCAAGTTTCTATTGCTAACGAAGGTTATGACGGTTGGGTACCCATTGAACGTCCCTATAGTGGCTATGTAACCTCAGCTAATCTAGGGGATTGTACCTCTTTGAATGATCAATAAAAACTTAACGAAACTATATACAAATGGAGTCTTAACTGTGTTAAGATTCCATTTTCATTAATAGGATTAACTATGGTCATTTTCATTCAGATTTTGTTCGTTATTATTATCGTTATTTTAGTCAGCTTATATTTACAAGGCTATTTTCAACCTGAAAAAAACTATTATTTTAAGAATTTTCCCACCTCAGATTCAGAGTATTTTGGCCTAACGGTTGCTAATTTTTCTGATTCATTTATTGTTTCAGGTAATATTATTAATTTTTGGGTAGGGGCAAATGAAATTTTTCAGGCCAGACTAAACGCTATCGAAAAAGCTAAAAAGTTTATCCAACTTGAAACCTATATTATGACTCCAGGAAATCGGGCTGATCAATTGGCGAAAGCTATTATTAATAAAGCGAGAACTGGGGTAAAAGTTCAACTCGTGGTAGACAATTATGGGGTCAAGTCTATGCCAGATTCTTACTGGAAGAATTTAAAAAAAGAAGGAATAGAAGTGTGGAAATTTAATAAATTTCAGTGGCGAAATCCTCTAAAAAATTTAAGACGAAATCACCGCAAACTTTTAATTATTGATAATGAAATTGCCTTAATTGGAGGTGCAGGGATTTCTGATCGTTGGGATGGTTGGCCAGAAATTGGAGATCAAGAACCTTGGTTAGATTATGAAATAGCCATAGAAGGGAATGTGTTAAGGAGACTTTCGGGCTTTTTTTGGCAGCATTGGTTAGATACCAAAGGAGTGATCGATTTTATTGAGATTCCCTCTCAAAAACAAGACGATTCTCCAGAAATATTAGTAACCGCTAATGATTATCCTAGTTATAAAGATTCCTCTATTCGTTCTCTTTTTCAAACTTTAATTTTAGGGTCAACTAAAAGACTTTGGATCGCAACTCCTTACTTTTTACCGAATTCTAATTCTTGTCGAATGTTAAGGGATGCCAAAGCAAGAGGAGTTGATGTTAGAATGCTCACTATGGGAAAGCATTGTGATAAACCTTTTGTTCGTAAAGTTGCCCGTGAACGTTATGATAAATTATTCAAGGGAGACATACCCATTCATGAATATCAACCCAGTATGATTCATGCGAAAATGATTTTAGTTGATGATGATTGGATTACTTTAGGCAGTGCTAATTTTGATCCCCGTAGCTTTTTTCAAAACGATGAATTAAACTTGTCTATTAAAAATCGTGACTTTGCTGATCGAGTTGAGCAATTTTTTATGAAAGCCTTTGAAAAAAGTCATCTAATTACCATAGAAGACTGGCACAAAAGACCTTTCGGCGATCGCTTGGTTGCGGCTTTCTGGTCTTTATTTTATTGGCAACTGTAAGGTTCCCACGCTATAGCGACAGCTTAGCGTGGGCTTTCTGTAGCCCTGAATTTACTGGACAAGCCAATAAACTCGAACCTCCAGGCGACCTTACACTTCGCCCCACTAAAGCTATCATCAACGACCCATTAAGATCAGCATCTCCAATCCATCCACAAGCTTTATTACTGCATTTAAAAAACTTATTATTTCTTAGTCCAATATGCAGACAACAGTGAAAAATTTCAGAAATTATTTACACTTGCTCTCATCCCAAAATCATCTAAGATAGGATAAGATTTTCCTATTAGATTAAGGTGTGTGAGGAAAATAGTGATGACAGTGCAGAATAAAGTCAACACTCAAAAGAAAATTGCCCAAAGAATTTGGCTAACCTTGGGACAATATGGGGGAATCATCGCATTAATTTGGCTTATTCTTTGTTTACCAGCACAAGCAACCAAAGAACTGCGAATTGCTGTTAAAAAAGGGGTTAGCGCGGTACAAGTAGGTAGTTCAACCCCCGCCATTGTTAGAGATGCAGGGGGGCGTGCTATTGGCAATTTAGCGGCACTAGACGGCTTTACAGTCAAACCCAGAGGTAGTGGTGTTAATCTGAATCAATGGAATTCTAGTCATCTGATTATTGAACCCAAAGAAGATGGCGTAGTTTGGATCGGCGATCGCTGGTACCGTGGGAAAGTTCGGGTGATTCGCCAAGGAAGCGGTGTCACAGCCCTGAATTTAGTGGATATAGAAGAATATTTATACAGTGTCGTCGGGGCTGAAGCTTATCCCACCTGGCCCCAAGAAGCGTTAAAATCTCAAGCAGTGGTGGCTCGTACTTACGCCCTCTACAAAGCATCTACGGCCAGTAACCGTTATTATGACTTAGACACCACCACCAATACACAGGTGTACAAGGGACTAGAAACGGAATTTGTTACCACCCACGACGCAGTGAAAGCCACCTTAGGCCAAGTTTTGACTTATAACGGCAAAGTGATTTTATCAGCCTTTCATTCCTCTTCTGGGGGTCATACGGAAAATGTTGAAGACGTTTGGAGTTCTCCGTTGCCTTATTTACGGGGTGTGGTTGATTACGATCAGACAGCCCCTGTGTTTCAATGGAATCGGTCCTTTAGTGCCTGGGAAATGGGCCGTCTCATCGGTGGTGTGGGTTCGGTGCGATCGCTGATTCCTGAAAAAACCACCCCTCACGGACGGATTATTACCATGAAAATTGTGGGTAGTGGGGGGTCTCGTCGCATTACCGATGATCAACTCCGTCAAGCATTAAAGCTCAAAAGTACCCTCTTTACTATCTCCAATAATAACGGAACCTTTACCATTCAAGGGAGAGGTTATGGTCATGGTATCGGTTTAAGTCAATGGGGAACCCATTATTTAGCTGAACAGGGTATTCCTTATCATCAGATTTTGACTCATTATTACAAAAATGCTCGCTTGACCACCTTAAATTATTGACACTCCCCACGAATAGAATTCGGGGGATTCTTCTTTCATAGACCTATCTTGCTATCGCAGGGCGAACCAGCAATAGTAGAGGACAAATCTCCAGAAGCGTTCGGATCTAAGATCCAGGTTCCGACGTGACCCGTCGTACCCAAGGCTCGATTTAGAATGTTAATGGCTGCGTTTTTATCACGATCTAATTGACATCCACAAGCACAAATATGAGTCCTTGTAGATAAAGATTTTTTAACAACAGCACCACAGTTAGAACAATTTTGAGACGTATAGGCAGGGTTTACAGCAACAGTTACCCTATTCATTTTCACACCAAAATACTCTAACCATTTCCTGAATTGATACCAACCAGCATCATTAATTGACTTGGCTAAACAGTGATTTTTTACTAAGTGTTTAATCCTCAAATCTTCATAGGCTACCAAATCGTTAGATTGGATTACGCAACGAGCTAGTCTTTTAGCGTGTTCTTCACGTTGCCTACTTATTTTGAGGTGTTTACGCCCAAGTTTGTTAATGGCTTTTTTGCGGTTGATTGAACCTTTCTTTTTACGAGAAACACGACGTTGATAAAATTTTAATCGTTCTTCTCCTTGACGATAAAATCTAGGGTTGGGTTCAGTTCGTCCCATTGAATCAGTGTAAAATTCCTTTAAACCAACATCTAAGCCTATAGTTTGATGGGTTGGTGGTAATTCATCTTTAACATCAACAGATATACAGAATTGGCAGTAATATCCGTCTGCTTTACGAATCAATCTAACCCGTTTGATTTTATCTTCAGAGTAAAAAGCTAAATCCCATGTTCCAATTAATTTGAGTTTTCCAATTCCTTTTTTATCAGTAAACTCAATATGTTTAGGGTCTAAAAGTTTCCATCCACTGGTTTTATACTCAACTGAACGAGCATTTTTCTTGAACCGTGGATATCCTTTCTTTCCAGGAATTTGCTTCTTACAATTATCCAAAAATCTAGCTATCGATGACCAGCATCTTTCTACGGATGCTTGGCAAGCATGAGAATTTAAGTCTTTAACAAAGGGGTATTCAGAACGTAGTTTAGTATTGTACCGATAAAGTTCGGCACGACTAACTTTTTGTCCATCTATCCAATAACGCAAGCATTTGTTACGAACAAACTGTCCTGTTTTAATAGCTTCGTCTATTGCTTGATATTGATGTTTTTTCCCTTTGATTTTGAACTCGTAAACTATCATTTGACGCGATATGAATCGGCGTAAATATATTCTAGCATAGATTTTGTAGGACACCGAATAAATTCCCTGTCGAGCTTATCCCCATAGTTATAAACTAGGGGCTTGCGCTCTCCGTTTTTTCGGTCAATTCACCCAACTGGGTGAACCAGTTAAGGGAGGTAACATCAAGTTTATAGACGTTAAGGTAAAAGTAAGTTAATCGAATTGGTGTGAACAAAAAAAACGATTATGACCACTATGAACACTGGACTACAAGAACGTATCGACGAAGCTATCAAAGAAGCTCGACAACTCTCGGCTGAAGGCAAAACGACACAAGCGGCCGAAGCCTGGGACGAAGTGGAAGAACTTTTTGCCGAAGCCTCTCATCAGAAACAGCTGACAAACTTCCAACAATATTGTCAAGACAACCCTGACGCGAAAGAATGCAGAATTTATGATGTATAATTCCTGGCTGAATTCTCCTCAATTATCTAGTTATCGCCCTAGTTAGGGCGTTTTTTTATCTTTGTAATTAATTAAAGCATTTCTGGGGACAAAAACCCCTAAACTTTGGGGAATCACTCGAAAAACCGCAGGGGTTTCGGTGACAATTTCCCCATCGGTATTAATTTCTTGAGTTTTACGGGTATTAATTTCAAAATGTTCCCCTTCTAAGGTTCTCACCCAGTTTAACGTTCCGTGTTGTCCTTGGGGAAGTCGCCACAAAAGCGGAAAAATTTGCCACCAATATTGTATTTCTAAACTATATAAATCTAATCTTTGGTCATCAATGGTTGCATCTTCTGCCACCGCCATACCTCCCCCATAAAACCGTCCATTCCCTACGGCAATCTGGATGGTTTTCACGTCAATTTGTTCTCCGTTGATAACAATCTGGGCGTGAAAGGGACGAGTTTGACTCATCACCTGTAAAGCGGTCATAGCATAAGCGAGAACACCCCAGCGACGCTTGGCCCCTCTGGATAATTTTTCTGTAATACCCACACTTAATCCTAAACTGGCTACATTAAAAAAGTGTTTCCCGTTGACCCAACCGAGATCGATATATTTAAGGTGTCCTTCTGCAATCACTTGACAAGCTTGAGGAATCCCAAAAGGAATCTTCAGGGTACGGGCTAAGTCGTTGGCGGTTCCTAGGGGTAAAATCCCTAGGGGAAGGTGCATATCCATTAAACTATCTACTACCCCATTCAAGGTTCCATCCCCTCCCCCCACAATGACAAGATCAATGTCTGATCCATATTGTCGGACCAGTTGGGGTAATTCTTCAGAGGATTTGATCGGGACAACGATCAATTCAAAACCGAGATCGTTGAGAATATCTACCGCTTGGGCAAAACTGTGTTGACCCCGGCGGGAGTGACGATTGACTAAAAGGAGGGCCCGTTTTGTCATAATGCAATTGGTTTATGACCCGTTGTTATTCGTTAGCTTATCGTGTTTGCCACGTCTTTTCCTAAAATTTCCTGATTTAATTTACCACTGCGATAACCTTCTAAATCCAGAGTGACATAAATGAACCCTAATGCTTGCAATTTAGCGACTAATTGCTCTAAATCTGTGGTAGCGACAAATTCTTTAATTTTTTCAGGGGGTAACTCAATTCTGGCCGTATCTCCTTGGGACCGAACCCGTAGGTTATGATAGCCTAAGTTTCGCAGATAAATTTCTGCCCGTCCCACTCGTTGCAATTTTTCGATGGTAATGGCTTCACCATAGGGAAAACGGGAACTTAAGCAGGGTTGGGCCGGTTTATCCCACCAGGGTAACCCTAATCCTTGGGACAGTTGACGGACTTCTAATTTAGTTATACCCACTTCGGCTAACGGCGATCGCGCGCCTCTTTCTTTGGCCGCTTGAATACCGGGCCGATAGTCTTGTAAGTCGTCGGCGTTGACTCCATCGACAACGTAGGGATAACCCCGCTCCAAGGCTAAGGGTTTTAAAGTGTCATGGAGTTCACTTTTACAAAAATAACACCGGTTGACAGGGTTGGAGGTGTAGTTCGGGTTATCCATTTCGTGGGTATTGACCAACTCGTGGGGAATACCGATGGTGGCGGCTTGAATCTTTGCATCTTCTAATTCTTCGGGGAGTAAGGAGGGGGAAACAGCCGTGACAGCTAACGCGCGATCGCCTAAGACATCATAGGCGACTTTAGCCACTAAGGTACTATCAATTCCTCCAGAATAGGCAATTAATGCCTTCTCCATTTCTGTAAATATTGTTTTTAATTGGTTTAATTTATTCGTCAGCATTTAAGTTTATGGTCATTTTTTAAGCTCTCATTGTTATTTTACCAAATACCGTAATCATCCCTAGAGAATAATCAGGGTCAACCCCCCCTAACCTCTAATATCTGTCTAAGGACAACCGTTAATTATGGGTAGAGATGTTTATTAATAACTGTCATTAACTCAGTTTGATTACAGGGTTTAGACAAAAAATCATTGGCAACATTGTCTTGAGTTTGAGCTTCTTTTATTTTTTGGTGATCAGCACTCATCATGATAATAGGAAGATGTTGAAAAGCACTACTTTTTTTAATAATTTTAGAGAATTGATGCCCGTTTATCCCTGATAGATTAATGTCAACTAAGAGTAAATCAGGTTTAATTTCAAATAACTGATTCAAAGCAAGATTAGGATCAGAAACAAGATAAAAGTTGGTATTATCTGATTTTAAATGAAGTTTGATGCTGTTTAATGTATCTTCATTCTCATCGATACACACGATCTTTTTACATTCGTCACTGTTGTTGGTTCTTTGAGTGTTAACAATTGGATTATTAGGATGATCAGTTTCAAGAGACTGATGGGATAGGGTAAAAGGAGGAAGTTGATTAAATGGGGTTAAAGGCGCATCAAGCTGTAACTTTCCTGATTGTAAATCAGGGTAAATAAGTTTTGCCACTTCCCAGTCTTCTAATTTTAGTAAAATACCTAGTTCTCGAATAGTAATTTTGCTTTTGCTATAGGCAATTTTGGTGACTAAATAATTAGATTTAAACGTTTCTATAGGGTTCAAGTTAGCATAATCAAAACCTTGATGAGGAGAAGCAATTAGATGTGTAAACTGTTGCCAATTTTCTTGTTGGTTACGCCAAAAAATTAAAGTATCTTTCACATGAAACCCTTGTTCTAAAGGGAAAAAGTGGCTTTTTTCTTCACATACATAATAACTAAAATTTTTGATTTCAAAAAAAGATTCTAAAGCATCTTGAGTCAAGTAATTACTTAATTTTATCTGTTGAGATAAGCTTAAATCTATTTCTTTAATAAGCCAATCAATGGCTTGTTTAACAAAGGGTTCACCCTTCTCTTTGGTAAAGTCATTTTGACTCATTTTTTCGATAATTTTTAATGTTTTTTCCCCATATCCTAAGCGATATAAACAAAGTTCTAGATTATTAAGAGACTGTAAGGAATGAGAAGCATATTTTATTTTTGTTTTCTCTAAATCAATTTTCCAAGTAATCGCTTCACTGGTGATAACTAACTGTCCAGTGTAATTAAAACTAGACATTCTTTCTATGACTTTAAATGGATTAAAAGGTCGTTGCATAGCTATTTAGCTTAGGGTTTCTAAAATGGGTTATTATTAATTAATAATAATAGATTAAATGTATTACCATTGAGGACGTTATTTATCCCCAATCATTAACTTTTAAAATCAGATAGAAGGGTATTTACTCGGAAAATTTATAACCGATCATCAAAAATAAAGTCGTTTCTGTAAATTTATATTACAAAAATATTACAATTCTTCATATATAGTCTTTGTTAAAGGGGTAACTCTAACGTAAAACAACTCCCTTTGCCATATTCTGATTTTAAGGTAAGATTCCCTTCATGAAGCTGGGCCAGTTTGCGGGATAACGCTAACCCTAACCCCGTTCCCTTATGCTTGCGACTGAGGTTACTATGAATTTGTTGAAAGGGTTGAAACAGTTTCTTTTGATCTTCTTCTTTGATCCCAATACCGGTATCAATGACACAAAACGTCAGTAAACAATCAATTTTTTCAACTTGCAAAGTCACTGAACCTTTTTCTGTAAATTTAATCGCATTAGATAGCAAATTGATCAAAATTTGTTTAATTTTTCGTTGATCCACTTTACAAAAATCCACTTGATCGCTTAATTTTAAAATAAGGTCTAGATTTTGTTCATTGGCTTTAGGTTGAACAATGGAGATTGCGGCCAAACAAATATCTTCAACTGCAACGGTTTCTAAAAATAATTCTTCTTTATTTGCTTCAATTTTTGAGAGATCCAAAAAGTCATTAACTAAGGCTAATAAATGTTCTCCTGAGATTCTAATTCCATTAACATACTGTTTTTGTTTTTCATTTAACGTCCCATAAATTTCTTCTCTTAACATCTTAGAAAACCCTAAAATTCCTGCTAAGGGAGTTCTTAATTCATGGCTAACATGGGAAAGATAATCACTTTTATGATTACTAGAAGATTGTAATTTTTTATTTTCTAATTCGATTTTCTCTATTTTTTCTATTAATTGATTTTGTTGAATAGCAATAGCAATTTGATAGGTTATAATTTCTAAACTCTCGATTTCTTCTCGGCTAAAACTTCTTTCAGATTGTTCAGTTTGTAAAATTAAATAGCCAAAAAATTTCTGACTTATGTATAAAGGAAGACTTAAAAGACAGCAATGAAATCTACTTTTATTATTCAATGATTTGGAATGAGAAATTTCGCAAGACTCCCGACAAATTCCTTCCCCGTGACAAACTTGATAAATTTGATGTTGATTGCTACAACTAACTAAAGTAAACCATTGCTGATCAACAAAATTTTCCAACCAATTTTTATCTCTGACTCCCCAACTATTATAAATTTGGCACACCGATGATTCTATTCTTAATAAAACAACATTATCAATTTTGTAGGTTTCCCCAATTAGGGCTAAGATATCAACAATTTTTTCTTTGAGATCAAGATCAGAATTTAATAGATAATAAATTTGCCGAATTAATTGTTGTGACCAATTTTGATGGTAGAAAATTTTAGACATTTTTGTCTCTTCTGGGGAAATCTCTGAATATTGATCGGTCAAAGTATTCATGAGTATTATTACCTGATTTAATCGTCGGATGCATTGAGATTTAACTGTGAAATCAAAGGATAGGAAGTCCTAATCTAGTAGAAATTTTTATAATACTTTGTTAGTACAGACAGGTTGATTAATGACCCAATCGCTAGTATTGACTAGCTACCTCTATCTAATTATACAGGTAAATTTACCTCTATCTAATTAGATAGGTAAATTGTTTGTGTGAAATTATGGATTAACAGAGAACATCCTATTGTTAATACAATGAAGGATGTCTCTTCACCCCTATCTTAAAATTGCCGACGGGAAAATATAAAGCTAGAAATTGTCAACAATAAGACAATATAAATAATTCCGTAAACCCCATCGATCAATAATTCTGAACTACTAGGAAGAATCCCATAGACGGCTGTATTTTTTAGATTAAATCTTTCTAGGTTAGGGACAACTAAATAGATACTTTCTGTTAAAGCAGTGATACTAGGATTTTCGCTCAGTTTGGCTAATTCTAGTAAATCACTACTCAAATGTCCAATGATATAAATCCCAAAGCTTAAAAGCGTCGCTAAAATTGAACTGGTAAACACACCAAAGGTTATGGCCACTGCGGTTAAAACGGCTAATTCTAATAACAAATAAACTTGGGAAACTAATAAACTAACAGGAGAAAAAGTAATATTAGCCCAAGTCAATGCCCCGAAATAAAGCACCGTCATAATGGCAATAACAACGGTTAAAACCCCACATAACCCTAGATGTTTACCAACAATTAATTCACTGCGACTAATGGGTTTAGGAATAAGAATTAAAACGGTTCTTTTTTCAATTTCTTTATTAATTAAAGCCGTTCCCACAAAAATAGCAACGATCGCCCCTAAAAAAGAGGTTAATCCTAAACCAACATCTAAGAAAATTTTACCATCTGCCCCTACAGAAATTTCAGGAAGTAAGCGCAAAGATAGGGCTAAAACAACGGCAAAAAATCCAATCACATAGAGAATGCGATCGCGGATAACTTCTCGAAACCCATTACTAGCAATGATCCAGATTCTAATTAAATTCATTGTTTTTACAATATCTTTCTTACTGCTGTTAACATTCTTATTATTCCCCAGAATCACCTAACTGTTATCATAAGCTTACAGTAAATTTATATACCTTTAGAAATAATTGTTATGAAAAGATACAAAATCAAGCCCTGGATAATTCTACCTATCTTAAGTTTAATTACGGCTATTTGTTTAATAGGGTGGCAAACTCAGGGGTGATAGGCTAAAACGCATTTTAAGTGCGTTTTAGCAAGGCAAAAGTCAAAAGGCAAAAGGCAAAAGGGAAGTAGATTATAGTTTTTTGATCCATTTCACTTGTTCCTTGTTCATGTTTCATTGATAAATTTTTCAGATTAATTAATAGAGAAATGAAAATTAATCAAAATCCTTATCTTAGTAAAATTATTGTTTATCCTATTAAGTCTTTAGACGGGTTATCTATTTCTCAAGGAACCCTTCTTAAAAGTGGTGCGTTAAAACAGGACAGACAATGGGCAATTTTTGATAAACATCAGAAACTAATTAACGGGAAAAGTAATCATAAAATTTATCAACTCAGAGCAACTTATGATGATAATGTAAGTCAAGTTACCTTAAAACATGAAGATAATAAGGTAGGTCAAACCTTTAATTTAACAGAAGAAAGAAAAGAAATAGAATCCTTTTTAAGTGATTATTTCGGTTGTTCGGTTTATTTAAAAGAAAATCCAATAACTGGCTTTCCTGATGATAGTGAGGCTTGTGGACCAACTATTATCAGTCAAGGAACTTTAGAAACTATGGTGCAGTGGTTTCCTAACATCAGTGTAGAAGAGATAAGAAGAAGATTCAGAGCCAATTTAGAAATAAATGGGGTTTCTGCTTTTTGGGAAGACCAATTATTTGCTAATAAAAATGAATGGGTTAACTTTCGGATCGGTGATATCAATTTTCAAGGAATTAATCCTTGTCAGCGATGTATTGTCCCGACAAAAGACTCTTACACAGGAGAAAAAACGGAAAACTTTCAAAAGCAATTTATCAAAAAAAGACAAGAAACCTTACCCCCTTGGGTAAATAGCAGTCAATTTAATCATTTTTATCGGGTGAGTGTCAATACAAAAGTGAGGAACTTAAAACACGAAACTCCTTTAAAAGTTGGAGATGAAGTCAAAATACTTGATAATTAAGAATGGATAATTGATAATTAAAAATTGTGGTCTTTTCCTTTCAATTACAAAAAAAATGCGCTCACACCCAAGCTAGGGCCGGAACTTGGTCAACCCCTCATGGAATCGTCGAAACCCCCAGATTTATGCCCGTAGGAACCCTGGCAACGGTCAAAGGGTTAACCCCGGCCCAACTCGAAACCACCGGCGCACAAATGATCTTAGCCAATACTTATCACCTCCATCTACAACCTGGAGAAAAGATCGTCGAAGCTGCCGGGGGACTTCATCAGTTTATGGGATGGAATGGGCCGATTTTGACCGATTCTGGAGGCTTTCAAGTATTTAGCCTCAGTGAATTACGAAAAATTAGAGAAATTGGTGTTACCTTTCGTTCTCCGAGGGATGGGCGCATCATTGAGTTAACCCCGGAACGATCAATTCATATTCAAAATGCTTTGGGTGCAGACGTGATCATGGCCTTTGATGAATGTCCCCCCGGAAACGCTGATTATGACACGGTAGCAGCAGCAACCGATCGCACCTATCGCTGGTTGGAAAGGTGCATTAAAGCCCATCAACGACCCCAGGATCAAGCGTTATTTGGCATTGTGCAAGGGGGTATCTATCCCAAGTTGCGATCGGATGCAGTCTCAGCTTTAATTGCGTTAGACTTGCCGGGTTACGCCATCGGTGGGGTGAGTGTGGGGGAAGAACCGGCGTTAGTGCGAGATATTGTGAAATTGACCACTCCCTTACTGCCTACGTCTAAACCTCGTTATTTGATGGGGGTGGGGACTTATAAAGAAATGGTCATGGCGATCGCTGCTGGGATCGATTTATTTGATTGTGTCATTCCCACTCGTTTCGGTCGTCATGGGACGGCATTGGTAGCAGGAGAACGCTGGAACTTAAAAAATGCTCAGTTTAGAGAAGATTTTACCCCTTTAGACCCTGAATGTCCTTGTTATACCTGTCAGACTTTTTCTAGAGCTTATTTGAATCATTTAGTGCGATCGCAGGAAATGCTCGCTTATATCCTCTTATCGTTGCACAATGTGACGGAATTGGTCAGGTTTACCCAACGTATTCGAGAGAGCATTTTTCAGGGTAGTTTTACCCAGGAGTTTGCTCATTGGTTAGAGTGATATCTTGCAGCTTGGATAACCCCCCTGCCCCTAACCCCCCCTGCCCCCCTTTTAAAGGGGGGTGTGGGGGGTGTGGGGGGTGTGTGATTATTCAACGGTTTCAAAATCCCCCAGATTATCGTCAAATTGGTTGACAATTTCTATTAGGCAATATATCTATGTTTCTTCTCAAGGTCAAAGATGAAAAAATATTGCCCACCCTACGGACTTAGACTAACTTTTTTGAGTTAAATATAAAATTAGCTTAAGATTCGGTAGTTTATTCTTCCCATATAATATGCCCATTTATATTAGACTTTTCACATACATCAAGAACTTCTTTAGCCAATTTTCTTGTATGTTCATGGCCTTCTTGTTTTGACAACTCATATATTTTGATAAACATCTTTTTTCCTGTCTCAGTTTGATTAAGATTTTTCTTTAACATATTGTGACGACTGCATAGAGTTTGACCATTTTCTAAAGTTGATTTACCTCCTTTAGATCGAGGTTTAATATGATCTGCGTGTAGTTCTTCTCCTTCTTTGATTCCATGTCCACAATAAACACATTTATAGTTATCTCGCTTAAAAATTGCTTCTTTAATTTCTGGAGAAAAAGTTTCATCATATCCTTTACCTTCATAGTTCGGATCATATCTATAAACACCTTTTTGAACCTTAATTAGCTTGCCTTCTTGGTAAAGTGTCCTTATCATTCTATCAGGATCTTTAAAAGGTTTTTTCATACGTCTTTCCCATTGTTCAATTACAATAGGAACTATTTCATCATGATGTATATCTCTGTTAGGATTATCTAAATAGTATTGAAAAACTAGGTCTTTTTGTAAAATCTTTTTCTTTTTGATTGTTGTTTAATTACATCATAAATTTTTTCAGCAATTTGATGAATAACAGGAATAGCGACAGAATTACCAATTTGTCGATACATTTGGGTTCTAGAAACTGGAAATTGAAAGTCTTTAGGCAACCCCATAATTGCTTTACATTCATTCTCTGAAAGTAATCTTAATCCTGTTTCTCCATCTCTAACAAATGTCCCTGTCAATCGTTGGATTTTGTGATAGGTAGAAACAAAGGTTTTCACTTTTACTTTTGAGTTTTGATCAACAATTTGTGGCCTTCCATCATCCTTTTTGAATAAATAACTTTTTTGTAGATGTTTACTAATGGAATAACCTTTTACATTCGTTTCAATAAATTGGTCAATAAAAACATTATTTTTTTTACCCACTGGAAAATTAAACTCAACTCTTTCTTTGAGATAGTCTCGACAAAATCCAACTATATATATTCTTTCTCTCACTTGGGGTAAATTAAACAACGCAGCATCTAAAATACTATATCTCACATCATAATTTAAACTATCTAGGGTCTTTAAAATAATATTAAAGGTTTGTCCTTTATCATGATTAACTAAACCGGGAACATTTTCTAAGAGAAAACAAAAAGGTCTTTTTACTTCTAAAATTTGAGCAATATTATAAAATAAGTTACCTTGGGTTTCATGACGAAACCCTTCTCGTTTACCAATGGTACTAAAAGGTTGGCAAGGAAATCCCCCGATGAGAATATCATGATTAGGAATGTCTTGAGGAGGAATCTGATTAATGTCTCCAAATTGCTTTTCTCCGAAGTTAAATTGATAGGTTTTTTGTGCATATTTATCCCATTCAGAAGAAAAGACACATTGACTATAAGAACGAGAAAATCCGAGTCTCATTCCTCCTATTCCAGCAAATAAGTCAATAATTTTAATTGTATTTTTTTTTATTCTGTTATAATTCTGACGAGAATAAGTAATATTAATTCGTTCTAGTAACTCAGGCATATAACTCTCGGTTGTACTTTTGATTAAAGTATAGCAATCAGGTTTCAGTTGTGAGAAAGGGTTTAACAGTGTTAAACCCCTACAAATCGCTCTTGTAGGGACATAATATTATTATGTCCTAATTGGTTCTCATATATCATTCCTGATTGCTATAAGTTGATGATTCATTGTTCTCACAGTCATGAAGTACAATTATGATCTAGAGTTAATGATACGACTATTAATCCTATCTCATTTTTTATTATTTTTCTACTCTAAATCAAGTCAAACTTTGCTTATTTATAGTATCATAAACCCTAAAAATAGAGTAAGGGTCAACAACCGTTGACCCCTACTGTTTTCTTGTTATTTATCTATTTACGATAACTTCTTTTCCGTTGTCTTTGTTTAGCGATCGCTTTCCGTTTACGTTTTTCGATGGGGGTTTCAAAATGCCGATTTTTCTTCATATCATAAAAAATTCCGGCTTTACTGACTTGTCGTTTGAAGCGACGTAGGGCTGATTCAATATTCTCATTTTCTCCACGAATAATTTGAGTCATGCTTGAGTTTGTCTCCTTAATGAATGCTTATTGAATAGCAACTTTTGACGGCTGAAAAATTGCTCTTGATAAATAGGTTTTACTCATATCTATGCCATTGAGATCAACCCCTGTTAGGTTAGCTGCACTCAGATTGGTGTCGGTTAAGTTAGCTCCTTGTAACCGAACATTGGTTAAATCGGCATAGCTGAGATTGGCGTTAGTTAAATTAACTCCTCTGAGATCGGCCCCACTGAAATTAACACCACTGAGATTGACATTTCTGAGATTAGCTGCAATTAGGGTGATGTTTCTAAAGTCTCTTTGTCCTGCATTGTAGCGACTTAACAGTTCTTTGATATTCATCATGTGTTATGCTCAATTGATGGTTAAAAGGGCTTATATAAGAAATCGCGATCGCTGTTATTAAATTTAATAACGACGAGTTGAACCGCCACCAGAGGAACGGCGATTTTCTCTGGGTCTAGCTTTATTTACTTTGAGTGATCGCCCCATCCATTCAGCCCCGTCTAAGGCTTCAATGGCGGCGGTTTCTTCGGTTTCTGTCCCCATTTCTACGAAACCAAAGCCCCTTGATTTTCCGGTTTCGCGATCGCTAGGAATTTGTACCCTTTTCACGGTGCCATATTCTGCAAACACTTGTTCTAGGTCTACTTGGGTGGCATCATAGGATAAATTACCGACGTAAATTGACATAAAAATGCTCTAAAGTGACTGGTGTAGAGAGTTAGATTCACTCAGATGCTTGTAAATAGGAATTGACAAAACAACTTAGGAAAATAATTCTTATGGCATTATCCTAACATGGTTTATACCAATAGTGTAGAGGTTGCGCTTCTACTGAGCATAAAAAACCTTCTCATCAGCGATGGAGAAGGTTGATCAATTTTGCTCAAATGTAGAAACTATTTATTCTCTGAAACTGGGGCTAACTTGACATTTTTAGCCAGTCCTAAGAATTGTAATACTCGAATGGTCATCCAAGTAATATCAATTTCCCACCAAGCTAACCCATGACGGGCAGAATATTGATACGCATGGTGATTATTGTGCCATCCTTCCCCAAAGGTTAGTAAAGCAACCCACCAACAGTTACGAGAGTTATCGTTAGATTCATGACTTTGATAACCGAATTTATGGGTGGCACTATTGACAAACCAAGTAAAGTGAAAGACCATGACTAAACGAACAAAAATTCCCCAAATGACAAAGGGCCATCCGCCTAAACTGTAGAGGATTAAACCTAAGACAATTTGAATAGGAATCATGAAGGTTTGACAGAAATTATAAAAGGGATCTTCTTTAATATCTTGAGTATATCGAGGTACATCATTATCTGCAGGAATATGATGTAACATCCATCCTAAATGACTCCACCAAAACCCTCGGTTAGAATCATGGGGATCAGGTTCAGTATCAGAATATTTATGATGAATACGGTGTAAACCAACCCATTGAATCGGTCCCCCTTGACAGGCCAATGTGCCAAATAAAACTAATATATATTCTAACCATTTTGGTGCTTGAAAACTTCGATGGGACACCAAGCGATGAAAGCCTAAAGTAATTCCTAACGCCCCTGTGACCCAATATAGAAAGAAGGCAACACCTACAGCTTGCCAACTAAAATTACTCGGCAAAAATGCCAGTAGGGCAACCAGATGGATCGATGCCATGTAAATGATAATAGTCCAGTCGTAGGGGAGTTTTTGAGATTGGGCAACAGTCATGTAATAACCTGTATGTAAACGTAATCAAGTCTTTATTATACTTGACGATAGTATTAACTTTTTTTAGCTGACAAAGATTTTAAAATTTTAATATTTAATTCCGAATTAAATTCCCAATTAAATGACTTATCTCAGCCTTTGTTTGGTATAAATAAATGGGACAAAAGTAACTTTGTCATTGTTTTACATTGAGTGACTATCGACAAGATTAAAGTTTGGGGTTGACAATTGGACAGTTTCATGCTCATAAAAGAGGCAGAAAAAGCCCTAATTCCGATTTTTTCGGAAATTGACCAGAAGGTCAAGAAAAATCTCAAGAAAACCTTAGCAGCCTTTCGTAATCACCGTCTAGGGCCTCATCATTTTGCCAGTGTGAGTGGTTATGGTCATGATGATCTCGGACGGGAAACCTTGGATAAGATTTTGGCTGAGATTATGGAGGCAGAAGCGGCCATAGTTCGCATACAATTTGTATCAGGAACCCATGCGATCGCTTGTGCTTTGTTTGGTGTCCTTCGTCCAGGGGACGAAATGTTAGCGGTGGCTGGTGCGCCCTACGACACCCTCGAAGAGGTCATCGGTTTACGGGGTAGTGGCCAAGGTTCATTAACAGAGTTTAACATTAATTACCGGCAATTAGACCTAACTAAGGAGGGAACTCTTGACTGGGAAGGGTTAAAAACAGCCATTCAACCCGAAACAAAATTAGTGTTAATTCAGCGTTCTTGCGGTTATTCTTGGCGATCGAGTTTATCGATCACAGATATTAAAGAAATTATTAAAATTGTTAAGGCACAAAATCCTCATACGGTTTGTTTTGTAGACAATTGTTATGGTGAATTGGTAGAAACCTTAGAACCCACAGGAGTGGGCGCTGATTTAATGGCGGGTTCTTTGATTAAAAATCTTGGGGGAACAATTGTTACAACGGGGGGCTATATTGCGGGGAAAAAACCATTAGTAGAAGCTGCAGCTTGTCGGTTAACTTCTCCTGGTATTGGTTCAGAAGGTGGGGCAACTTTGGATCAAAATCGTTTATTATTTCAAGGCTTATTTTTAGCTCCACAAATGGTAGGAGAAGCGATAAAAGGAAATCATTTAATTGCCTATGTTTTTGATAAATTAGGCTACGAAGTTAAGCCCTTACCTATGGTTCCCCGTCGAGATATTATTCAAGGGATTAAGTTAGGATCTCCTGAGAAATTAAAGGCATTTTGTCGGGCGATTCAATCCTCTTCTCCTGTGGGTTCTTATCTTGATCCAGTACCAGCAGAAATGCCAGGTTATGAGAGTAAATTATTGATGGCTGGAGGAACGTTTATTGATGGAAGTACCTCGGAATTTTCCGCCGATGGACCGTTAAGAGAACCTTATATTGTTTTTTGTCAAGGGGGAACCCATTGGACTCATATTTCTTTAGCTTTAGAAGCCGCGATTAACGCTATTTTATAATTATCTAATAGTATTGATTTCAAGATTTTATTATAATAATGTTGTTGATTTAATCTTGCTCTTAGTTAGGGATAAAATAATGACAAAAATTACAGGATTTATTTTTAGTTTAACTTGTATCAGTTTATTGAATTTAACTCTAAATCTATTGGCTCAAACAATAGAAGATACTCAACTTAAAAATATAGATAATCTTCCCAATGATTCAGACCAAATGATAACTTGGACTTGTAATAATCAAGGCGATACTGTTGTAGTAGAGGCCACAGAGGATCAGATTTGGTCATCTATTATTGAATCAAATAATTGGACGTGTCAACAACAATTATCTGATATTCCTACCGGCGCTTTACAATTTACTTGTGAACCCACTGAAGATGGTAGTCTTAATATTTTAACGGTTACTTGGTTAAGTGGCAAAGATGAAAATAAACAAATGGGACAATGGATACATCAATTTGCTGAGGAATATAATATGATGTGTTCTATGGCTAAGGTTGGATTATTAGACGATGTTGAACAATAATCTATCATCTTGAATTATTAACTTTATATACTAAAAATTATGAATAATTTAAAACAATATGCACCAGCAACGCAACGGAACAGAGAATACATTTTAGAAGTCTTATTAAGGGTTCTTCCTGCATCAGGAAATATCCTAGAGATTGCTAGTGGAACGGGAGAACATTCTTTATTTTTTGCTCCTGCTTTTAGTCCTCGTCAATGGATACCTTCAGATCCCAATCCAACAGCAAGAAATAGTATTGAAGCATGGAGACAAGACAGTTCAATTGACAATATTCAATCTCCTTTAAATATTAATGCAGCAAATTCTAATTGGGGAATCGAAGAAAAACAGCTTAATATTACGACAATTGTTAATATTAATATGATTCATATTTCTCCTTGGTCAGCTTGTTTAGGACTGATGAAAGGAGCCAATAGAATATTACCATCAAAAGGTATTTTATATTTATATGGTCCTTATAAACAAGAGGGAAAACATACTGCACCCAGTAACGAATCTTTTGATCAATCTTTACGCAGTCAAAACCCAGAATGGGGAGTAAGAAATTTAGAAGATGTTATTAAAGTTGCCGAAGAAAAAGGATTGATATTTCAAGAAAAGGTAGAAATGCCAGCTAATAATTTATCAGTTATTTTTGAGAAGCAATAAGTTAGAGGTTTCCTATGAAAGCAGATCAGTTTAATTTAAGTAAAAGCAATAATAGCAATCTTTATAACGAAGATTATTATTTATGGATAAAAAATACAGTTAAATTACTAGATACAGGAAAATTTACTGAAATTAATCTAGATTATCTTATTGAAGAATTAGAGGATATGGGAAACAGTGAAAAAAGAGCAGTTTCTAGTAATTTAAGGATTTTGTTAATGCACCTAATTAAATATAAATATCAACCAGAAAAAAGAAGTAATAGCTGGTTATTTACTATTGTAGAACATCGAAAAAGACTTAAAGTTTTGTTTAAAAATAGTACCAGTTTAAAGAATTATTACTATGAAATATTCTCCGAGACTTATGAAGATGCAAAAGACTTAGCATCCGCAGAAACAGGTTTATCTATTAATGATTTTCCCAACAGTTCTCCTTTTACTCCAGAAGATGTTTTAAATGAAAACTATTTACCCTAAAAACCTTTCTGTAAAAACATTTTATAAAACGTCTTTACTCATTTTAATAATTAACTATTAATTATTGGTTTTATTGATGAAAAACTTGTATTTTAATACAGAGATGTTATTTTTCGTGTTAGCGTAATGTATGACTTATGACCAATTCTATTTATATAAGCACCGTCGAACCGAGAAGTGGTAAGTCTTTAATTGCTTTGGGAATTATTGAATTAATTCTGAGGAAAACGACAAAAGTTGGATTTTTTAGACCTATTATTCACGATTCCATTGATAATAAACCTGATAAACATATTGATCTGATTTTATCCTATTTTAAATTACCTCAAACTTATAATGATTCTTTTGGTTTACATTATTCTGAAGTTAATCATCTGATGGAAAAAGAAAAATTAGATGAAATTTTAGATCAAATTATTAGAAAATATAAGAAACTAGAAGAAGATTGTGATTTTATTGTTTGTGAAAATTCTGATTATGTAGGAGAAAATGCTGC
>NZ_PRLH01000189.1 GCF_003013815.1 Cyanothece sp. BG0011
TTCTATGTTTTGATTAAGCATTTCTAAAACAATATTATGAAGGGGAGCGCAGTCACTTTCAATGGTGGTTTCTAACTCTAATCCTTCCCGGACTGCCATAATAGAAATGCCATGACGACCAATATCTCCATTGATTAAAATAGCATCTCCTGGTTGCACAAATTGAGGGGCAATGCTTTGATGGTGTTCGATAATGCCCACCCCGGCCGTGTTAATAAAAATCCCATCTCCTTTACCGCGATCAACCACTTTTGTATCTCCTGTAACAACCTGAATATTAGCTGTATCGGCTGCTTTTTTTAAGGACTGAATCACTCGCCATAAGGTTTCCATGGGGAGTCCTTCTTCTATAATAAATCCTAAACTTAAATAAAGAGGACGGGCGCCACTCATGGCGAGATCGTTGACGGTTCCATTAATGGCTAAACTGCCAATATCTCCCCCAGGAAAAAAGAGGGGATGAATCACATAAGAATCCGTTGTAAAGGCGATTTTAGAGCCAGAAAGGTTAATGACAGCAGCGTCATGGGGAGGAATGTCTTGACTAGATTTAAAGGTGGAAAAAACCATTTTTTCCAGTAACTGCTGCATCAGTTTTCCCCCACCTCCGTGAGCAAGTAAAACTTGCGGATATTTATCTAAGGGAATAGGACACGATATATTAAAATCATTCATTTTAAATGATCAATCTCTAATTTATACGTATATGAATTATAGAAATTGATTACGGTAGTCATATCTATAAAAAACCTTAAAATTTTGACAGGTCTTTTACCACACGATGGCTAACTCTAAAATAAACTCAGGTAAGATATCTTCACCTGATAAAAATGTTGGCTCATTTAACACTTCTTTAGATTTTCCTTGACGATAAATCTCAACTTGACGTGATTTTCTGTCAATTAACCACTCTAATTTAACACCGTTAGTTTGATATTCTTCCATCTTATCCTGTGTACTTTTTAAACTATCACTAGGCGACATTAATTCTAAAACAAAATCAGGGGCGATCGGTGGGAATTTTTCTCGTTGTTCCGGGGTTAATTGATTCCATCTTTCTAATTTTATCCAAGATACATTAGGCGATCGTTCTGCACCATTAGGAAATTTAAAACAAGTATTAGAATCAAAGACTTTCCCTAATTTTGTTTGACGATTCCATAAAACAAATTCAGCATTAATCTCTGAATTACGGTTTCCTGTTTCTCCTCCTGTGGGTGGCATAATAATTAATTCTCCCTTAGCATTCCGTTCAAAATTTATCTCAGGATTTTTACAACACAATTGATAAAATTGCTCATCGGTCATTTTGCCAAGGGGTTCTAAATTTAGGATATAAGTAATCATCTTTTTTAGAAGTTTAGAGGAAACCAAAGAAAATAATTGATTGCTTACCGAATTAACCTAATCATAACTAATCTGGAGATGATGAGCAATATAAATTTTTAAGTATCGTAATGTAATTTCTCTTTGGAATTTTTCTATTTTAGAAACTCTAAAATGGAATAGGGTCATCTGGATTAAAAATATTACGATAAAATATTACTTCACAATCTTCATTTATAATTTGTTTAGCTTGAAAAGATTCTGAAAGGGAAAATAATTCTGTTTGTTGATACATAAACTTAATTTGATTTTTTATCAAAGATTGTATGTTTTGGGATTAAATTGGACTTCTTATATCATACTAAATTATATTATTGTAAGCAGAATAAGTTAAAATACTTAAAAATCTAAGAATTAATATTTATTATAAATCTATGTTTTCGCTTATCCGATCTTGTAGATAAAAATAGAAATGAATTATATTTTATATGTTAATATAGAAAGGCTTAAGTTTGATGTAATGTATGCTTCAAAAATGATGTTATTAAAACCTAAAATTACTGCCAAAATTCGCCAAGGAAATGAAAGCGGTTATGTAGCCGAGTGTATAGAAATAGCCATTGTAACTCAAGGGAATACGTTAGATGAAGTGGTTAATCATCTTAAAGAAGCCGTATCCTTACATTTAGAAGGAGAAGATCCTAAAGAATTCGGTTTAGTCGAAAAGCCTATTTTGTCAATTGTTTACGAATTAGAACCTGAGTATGCCTAGATTAAAGCGATTATCAGTTTCAGAAGTTCTCAAAATATTAGCTAAATTCGACTTCACAATTTATAGTCAAAAAGGAAGTCATATTAAACTTCGCCGTGTGACATCAAGAGGAAAAGAAACCCTAACTATTCCTAATCATAAACAACTTGATACAGGAACTTGTTATAGTATTTTTAAACAAGCTAGTAAATATATTTCTGAAGCTGAACTTTACCCATATTTTTACGATAGTTAATGACTATTTAATTAAATCTTTCTTGAGTTATTTTTAACTAAAATAGTAATTGAAAAATGATAAAGACTTTCCAAGCTAAATTAAATCTTAGGTAAAGCAATTTTTTAGTTTAATTCTCATTTATCTGTAGCTTTATCCCTTTAAATAATAACCACAAACAAAGGGAACACTCAGCAATTACTGCTGAGATAATCACTAACCAAGACGTGATATCTGTATAATTAGGTAAGAGAAAATTAGCACAACTATCCATTAAATAACCAAAAGATGCAAAAATTAAGCCGAAGCCTAAAAGTTTAGGAAAATAATCCGACTTTATCATCAAATAACCCAGTAGAAAACAATGAATTCCAAAAAAGACTAAGGCGATGAGATAGCCATAATTATGAATAGTGAGAAAGACCAAACATAAAGTATATAATTGATTCGTTTCAAATGATTTTAGGTAACTAGAATTACTTAAAAGTATTAAAGGGACAAAAAAATTAAGTAAATTTATTCCTAGGATAGCATCTTGGATTAATCTAAAAGTTGCTGTCAGTAAAGCTATATTTTTATTAACTGATTTGAGTAAGATATAAAAAATGATAGCAACTATTACATCACAAATAATCATAATTAAATCGCTAATAAAACCTAAACGAAATAGGAATATAGAATCCATAATATTTTTAGCCGTTGTCACTGCATCTTCTGGAATAATAAGACGAGAACGAACATAGATCTCGCTAAACAAACCACAAACGATAATAATTAAATATAAAACACCTGCAACTCTTGCATAAAGCAATGGAGAGGGTTTAATTTTATCATTTATAATCATATTAATTTCACAGAATAATAATTCTAAAAGTTAGATTAAGGCTTGTGGGTAATACGAGCAACCTGAAATTAGACCAAGTTTAACCTAACTAGTAGAATATTACAGTGGATTGGAAAAATACGAGAGATTAGTTGAGAAAAGCCCCACTTAATTTGGCTCCTATTAAGTTAGTTTGTTTTAAATTTACTCCTGTTAAATCAGCCCCTCTAAGATCAGCACCCATCAAATTTGCTCCTTCTAACTGAGTATTGGTTAAGTTAGCTCCTCCTAAATTTGCTCCACTGAGATCGGCTTCTCTTAAATCAGCCCCACTTAAGTTAGCCCCACTTAAATCAATATCGATCATTTCTGCACCGATGAGACAAGCTTGAATCATATTGGCATGAGTTAGATTAGATTGATTCAATTTAGCTTGGTTTAAATGAGCATCTGTTAAGGCAACCCCTTTTAAATCTGCTAAGATCAACTCTGCCCCTTCTAAGTGGACTCCAACCAAATTAGCATCACACAGACAAACGTGAACTAAAGTGACTCGACTAAAATCTCGTTCTCCGGCTGCATATCTTTTCAACATTTCTTGAGCGTTCATGTTAATTTCCTCGTTGTTTATTGATGTTTTTTTATGTGTTGTAAGCGGGCATTTCTTGATGGCAGTGACTACAATACCAGTAGAGACCTCGCCAATCTATATGGCGTAACAAAATATAAGAACAGCAAGGACAAATATGCTGATGGCTCATAGATTGGTCATATCTAGTGGTGTTTCTATGATGATCACAACAAGAAAAATAATGAAAGTTTTGAGAAGATTTTTTAAAAAGCGTTAGCATTATTTACCCGATTGGGATGAGAATGTTCTCTTTCTTAGCAAGAAAACACAGACTTCTCTCTCACAGGACGTAGAGTTTTATATCTATAGAGAAAAAAGTCTATTTCGTTCGACACATACCCGAAAACTATTCTCAAGTAACTACACCTTAACGTAGTATTTTAAATCCTTACAACAAAGACACAAAACTTTATACTTTATTGGACAAAGTTACCCTTTTATCAAAAAAAATAACTCCTTATAATAAAATTTTAGACAAAAAGCCAGAATGCAAAAATACTGATAATTGAAGCAAATCTAATTATTTTCGAGAGAAAAATATTTAAAATTGAGAGAAAAATAGGGAGAATTTTTTAAAGAGAGAAAAAAAGACTTAGGTAATTTTAGTTAAAATGTGTTAGAATTAGATTTTAGCAAGAGGTTACAAAAGTATGCCCAATAATAGTATAGAAAGCAGGGCAGTAGCACGTCCTCCTAGTGATGGCAGTGAGTTAATTCCTGCTGAAGTTTCACAAGAAGTTATCGATAGTGGAAATAAAAAATCTGCTGGTTCCTCTCCTAAAGATGGCTACACCAGAGATGATGAAGGAATCATCAATAACTATGCCATTGAACCCGATGAGTACCAAGCGGATTATCCTGCACCTTATCAACAAAGACGTTATCTTTTTCAAGGAGCGATCGCAGTTGTTTTCATTGGTTGTATAGTCTGGGTTGCTTTTATTGTCAGCTAAGTTGATCTCTCCCTAGTAGGCTTTAAGTCGATTTAGAGGTCCTAGGGTTATTACCCTGAGCGTGCCATATTCGCTCAGTGGCTGGACTCATGATTCAGATAAGATTTTAGAGTTTGAAATGTCTAAAATTTACACAAATCTTTCTTTAACAGTCTGAAACAATAACTATCAAAGGAGGCAATGATGTCTTCAAATGCGAACGAGGGAATACTTTTTACCATCATTTGTGAAGCCTTTTTACAAGATCGTCTCATACACCTCTTACAAACCATTGGCGTTTCTGGTTACACCCTTATTCCAGCCCAAGGTGCCGGTAGTCATGGTAGGCGCATGGGTGATATTGCTGGATACAATACTAACATTGAAGTCAAAACGATTGTGACTCCAGAGAAATCTGATCAATTATTAGAGGCGCTCGATCACTTTGAGATAAGTCACGCTTTGATTGCATTTCGGCAAAAAGTAGACGGTTTGTTTGATTAATAGAAGTCAATTAACAAAAAACGGAGAATTATTATGTCAGAAGAAAGAAAAGGCAATAGAGAATCTAAAAAGCCTAAACAAAAAGCTAAGGGATATAAAAAGCCTAAAAAAGATCCCAAACGACATGATGCAGTAGATTAAGAAAGGGTCGATGAAACCGCTTGAGAACACATCAAGCGGTTATCGTCTCTAGAAAAATATAGGATTTATATGACGAATACGATTAAAATATCCCCTGACAAGGGGAAACCGTTAACATTGAACTGGATAGCTGTCGCCTTTTTTAGTGCAGTTCATCTAGTTGCACTTTCAGCCCCGTGGTTCTTTTCGTGGTCAGCTTTAGGCGTAGCTATTTTTCTCCATTGGTTGATCGGCAGTATTGGCATTTGTTTAGGGTATCATCGCTTATTAACTCACCGCAGCTTTGAAGTCCCAAAACCCCTAGAATATATCATTGCAATCATTGGTGCTTTAGCATTGCAAGGTAGCCCTATATTTTGGGTTGCAGGACACCGAATGCACCATGCTTGTACTGAAGATATGGACAAAGATCCTTACTCTGCCAAACGGGGTTTTTGGTGGAGTCATATGCTGTGGTTATTTTATGATCGTCCAGAATTTTTCAACTACGATCAGTATAAAAAATATGCTCATGATCTCGATAAACAGCCCTTTTATCGTTGGTTAGATCGCTATTTCTTATTATTACAGTTACCTCTGGGACTTTTACTTTACCTTCTCGGTGGTTGGTCATTTGTTATTTATGGTTTGTTTGTCAGAACGGTTTTACTGTGGCATAGTACCTGGTTTATTAACTCTGTCTCTCATCTCAGAGGCTATCGTAGTTATCAGAGTGAGGATAATTCCCGTAACTTATGGTGGGCAGCTATCTTAACTTATGGAGAAGGTTGGCACAATAATCATCATGCTTACCCTAATATCGCTAAGGCCGGATTGAAATGGTGGGAAGTTGATGTAACTTGGTGGGCTATTAAAATTTTGAGTAAACTGAATTTAGCTCAGAAGATTAGACTACCGGTTTAAAATGATTCCTAGAGTTTTACCCGAAACAACCATTAATCAAACTATTGCTAATTTTTTAACTTGTTTAAAAGAAACGACTTTTTCAGGAGATATTAAAGGGGATATCGCTAACCGTTTAATTGCTTCAACTGATAACAGTATTTATCAAATATTACCCCAAGGGGTTGTTTTTCCCCGTACCACCGAAGATATCAGGGAAATTTTTAAATTAGCTAACAAAACTGAATTTAAAGCCGTTACTTTTTCTCCTAGAGGGGGAGGAACTGGTACCAATGGACAATCACTTTCTCCTAGTATTATTATAGACTGTTCTAAATACATGAATCAAGTTTTAGAACTGAATATTAAAGAGCAATGGGTTAGGGTTCAACCGGGTATTATTTTAGACCAATTAAACCAAATTTTAGCCGAATATAATTTATTTTTTGCCCCTTCTCTCGCTCCTAGTAATCGTGCTACTATCGGGGGGATGATTAATACGGATGCTGCGGGTAAAGGTTCTCGTATTTATGGGAAAACCAGTGATCATATTTTAGAATTGAGTTGGGTTTTATCTGATGGAAGTTTAGGAATTTCTTCTAAAGTCAATATAGATAATTTAAAACATTTAAAACAACAAAATACAAGATTAGGAGAAATTTATCAACTTGTTGATAAAATTGTTTCTGAAAAAGCAGAATTAATTGATAATATCTTTCCTAAATTAACTCGATTTATGACGGGTTATAACTTAGCTAAAGTTTATGACGAGACAAGACATTATTTCGATCTTAATCGAATTTTAGCAGGTTCAGAAGGAACACTAGGAATCATTACCGAGGCAAAACTAAAGTTAACGAAAATACCTAAAGCAACGCAACTACTAGCTATTCATTATCATAACTTTGATGCTGCTTTAAAAGATGCTGGTAACTTACTTGATTATAATCCTGCGGCCATTGAAACAGTTGACGAAACCATTTTAAAATTAGCTAAGAATGATAGCATTTATCAGGAAGTAAAAGACTTTATCGGTGATGCTCAAGCTATTAATTTAGTTGAGTTTATTGGAGAAACTGATCAGGCAATCGAACAGCAATTAAGTCCTTTAATGAATCAATTAAAATCTTATCAAAAAACAGGAATTATCGGCTTTTATCATACTAAGAAATCAGAAGAAATCAAACAACTATGGTTATTAAGAAAAAAAGGAGCCGCCTTATTAGGAAGTATGCCAGGCGATCGCAAACCCATTGCTTTTATCGAAGATACCGCCGTTTCTCCTGATAATTTAGCCAGTTATACCCGTGAATTTCAAGCTTTATTAGACAGTTATAATCTTAATTATGCCATGTTTGGTCATGTCGATGTAGGCTGTCTTCATGTTCGTCCGGCCTTAGATATGAAACTTCCTGACGATGAAAAGTTAATTAGAGAAATATCGGATAAAGTTGTTAATTTAGTTCGGAAATATGGTGGGGTTATATGGGGAGAACACGGTAAAGGTTTTCGTAGTGAATATACCCCTTTATTCTTCGGAGAAGACCTTTATCAAGACTTAAGAAAAATCAAAGAAGTGTTTGATCCTAATAATAAGTTAAATCCAGGAAAAATTGTTACACCCTATCATAGTTCCGATGAAATTGTTAAACTAGAATCAATGTTAAGGGGACAGTTTGATCGCCAGGTATCTCAACAGTTTAGAAACGAATATGAAGCGGCTTTTAATTGTAATGGAAATGGGGCTTGTTTTAACTTTAATCCTGATGAAATTATTTGTCCTTCTGCTAAACAAACTCGCGATCGCATTCACTCCCCAAAAGGGAGAGCAATGTTATTAAGAGAATGGTTAAGATTACTATCAAAATCAGACTTTAAAGACAGTTTCAGTGACAATTTATCCCTTCCTAAAAAACTGTGGTACACCCTAGAAAAATGGCAAGGAAAAGAGGATTTTTCCCATGAGGTTTATGAAGCAATGCAAGGCTGTCTTGCTTGTAAAGGATGTGTCAGTCAATGTCCCATTCACGTTGATATTCCTGACTTAAAATCTCAATTTTTAGAACGTTATCATAGTCGTTATTTACGTTCTTTTAGGGATTATTTAATGGCGAATATAGAACAATTAGTTTATTATCAATCTTTTGCCCCTCATTTATTTAACAGTCTTGCACAAAACCCTTTGAGTAAATTATTAGTTAGTAAAGGATTAAATTTAGTTGATATTCCTCTTCTTAGTTACCCAACTGTGCGAGATAAATTGCCCATAACGTTAAACATAGAAACCTTAGAAAATTTATCAGTAGAAGAACAAAAAAATAGCGTTATTTTGCTACAAGATGCCTTTACCAGTTTCTACGAATCACAGTTAGTTATCGATAGTTATGATTGTTTAAATAAATTAGGTTATACTGTTTATGTGTTACCCTTTTTCATTAATGGAAAAACCTTACATTTAAAAGGATTTATTGACAATTTTAAAACAGTAATTACTCAAAATATTAAAAATTTAAAAACAGTTTTAGAGTTAGATATTCCTATTATTGGAATTGAACCCAGTATGGCCTTAACTTATCGAGATGAATATAAAAAAATTGCTTCTAATAAAAACATTTTTAATAAAGTTCAACTGATCCAAGAATTTTTAGTAAAACAAGATAAAAAGTTACCCAAAATTCAATCAAACCATCCCTATTATTTATTAGCACATTGCCATGAAAAATCCCTAGCTTTTAACTCAGAAAAGCAATGGCAAACAGTTTTTAAAAACATGGGAATTAGTTTAAATATCCTGTCTGTCGGTTGTTGTGGAATGGCTGGAATGTATGGCCACGAAAAAGAACATTATGAAAATTCTCAAGGCATTTATCAAAGTAGTTGGCAACAACATTTGCCTAAAAATATTGACGAACAACTTTATTATTTAGTCACGGGATATTCCTGTCGTTCTCAAGTTAAAAGGTTTTCAGGATGGAACCCACAACACCCCATTCAAGCTATAAACAAACTAATCTCTTTCTCCAAAAATGATGGTTCCTAAACGTATCATGGTTGCGCCTTTTTCTACTGCTAATAAATAATCATTTGACATTCCCATGGATAATTCTTTTAATTGTAGGGAGGACTTTTCTGTTATTTTACTAGCGAGTTCTTTGGTCTTTTCAAAAGTATCTAAACATTCATTTTTAGATAATCCTAAAGGTAAAATAGTCATTAACCCATCAATTTTTATATGTTTTAGGGATTCTAATTCAGATAAATCTTGCCAAAGTTCTTCTACTCTCCAACCATACTTATTAGGATCAGGTAAAATTTTAACTTGTAGACAAACATGAGGAGAAATGGAGGTTTTCGCTGCTAATTTATCTAAATATTCCGCTAATTTAAGACTATCAACGGAATGAATCCAATGAAAATTATCTAATACTTTCTTAGCTTTATTAGTTTGAATATGACCGATAAAATGCCAACAAATATCTTGATAATCTTGTAATTGTTCTTGTTTTTCTAATGCCTCTTGAACTCGACTTTCTGCAAAATCACGAATTCCATAATTATAGGCTTCTTTGATAGCAACCACTGACTTTTTTTTAGTAACAGCAACTAAACGAACATCAGAAGGAATTTGACTCAGAATTTTGTCAATATTTTCAGTAATTGTCATGTTATTTAAGGAAAAGTTTGTTTATACATCTTTTGAAAGTCTTTGTACTCTTCAGTCAGTCCGAGACGATGAAGATTACGCAAACGTTTTTCTACTAATAATCTAGCATCTGAACGGCTAATGGGTTCCAAAACTGTATTATTCGGTATCATCTTCACTAAAAAAAATAACCGTTGAGCGTATAATGTAGTAAATAACTCTTGATTGTCATCAAGGATACAGACACGATAAAGAAGTCCGAAAACAGGATGATTAAAATAAGTCTCGTTTGTCATTCTTGATCTTTTAAAAGTTCCTTTAATAATAACTCTCTAAACCCTATAAGTCTAGGTGCATTATCGTCAAGTGTTGAGAAAAATTACTATTAATTCAAGTATCATAAAAAAAAGATGACAAAGCAAATTACCTATAGTCCAGCTTATACCCTAGTCCCGACCTATGAATGTTTTAATCGTTGTACCTATTGTAATTTTCGGGTCGACCCTTATCAAGATGATTGGTTAACTTTGGAAAAAAGTCAAACTATTTTGCAAAAACTGCAAAATGAATGGGTTTGCGAAATTTTAATTTTAAGTGGTGAAGTTCATCCCCAGTCCCCTAGAAGAAAAGCTTGGTTTCAAAACATTTATAATCTTTGTAAATTAGCCTTATCGATGGGTTTTTTACCCCATACTAACGTAGGCATTTTAAGTTTTGCTGAAATGGAAACCCTGAAAACCGTTAATCCGTCTATGGGTTTAATGCTTGAACAAATTACCCCAAACCTTCTCAAAACCGTCCATCATTCTGCACCGAGTAAATTACCTTCATTAAGGTTACAACAATTAGAATGGGCAGGGCAATTAAAAATTCCTTTTACCACTGGTATTCTCTTAGGAATTGGAGAGACAGAAGCGGAATCTTGGCAAACCTTAGAAGCGATCGCTAGGATTCACCAACAATGGAACCATATTCAAGAAGTTATTTTACAACCTCATTGTATAGGGAGCAAGCAACAGTTAGATGGTTCTACCTTCCCCATTGATCAATTACCGAAAATAGTAGCTAAAGCGAGAGATATTTTACCCGATTCTATTACCCTACAAATTCCCCCTAATTTAATCACAGATCCTCAATGTTTGTTAGACTGTTTAGAAGCAGGGGCGAGAGATTTAGGGGGAATCAGCCCGAAAGATGAGGTAAACCCAGACTATCCCCATTTTTCCCACCAAGGGTTAGTTGAGTTATTAGGGTCTCAAGGATGGCAATTAGTTCCTCGTCTTCCTGTCTATCCCCGTTACTATGATTGGTTATCCTCATCCCTACAAAATGCCATAACTTGCTGGGAAAATTCTCCTCAATTTCATCCTTTGTTGTCAATTTAATTGGTACTTGCTAGAATCTGACTAAAATATAAAATAAAATAAATAGGTGTTTGCTTCATGTTAAATCAAGTGACTTTTCAAAGTTATGTTTCTCTGTTAGGTCGATTATTTTTGTCAGCAATTTTTATCAAATCTGGTGTTAGTAAACTATTATCTCCTGCACAAACTCAAGCTTATATGGCCTCAAAAGGAATTCCCTTAACTGAAGTCTTACTATGGGCAACTATTTTAGTTTTAATTGTTGGCGGTATATCGGTTTTATTGGGATATAAATCTAAAATAGGTGCTGGTTTGTTAATTGGATTTTTAATTCCTGCTACTTTAATTTTTCATGGAACATTTCCAGAAGAAGAAATCGCTTTTTTCAAGAATTTAGGCTTAATGGGAGGATTATTAATGGTGCTTGCATTTGGGTCAGGTAAATTTAGTTTAGAACACTATCTAAAATCGTAATTCATCTATTTTATAGGGGCAATTTCTTAATTGTCCCTTAACTATATCAAACTTATCTATTTTAATGACCCCCTAACAATTGACAGATTTTAGTTAAAATTCAGAGTAGTAACTAACTAATTTGAAAAAATAATGACCAATTTAAACACATTATTCACTCCTTGTCAACTCGGTAAGATTACGTTAGAAAATCGAGTGGTTATGGCACCTTTAACCCGTTCGAGGGCCGGAGAAGAAAGAATGCCTAATGACCTCATGAAAGAGTATTATAGACAAAGAAAATCAGCCGGATTAATTATTAGTGAAGCGACGGTTATCTCCCGACAAGCTTGTGGTTGGTTGCATAGTCCCGGTATTTATTCAGACGAACAAATGGAAGCTTGGAAACCCATCACCCAAGCACTTCATGAAACAGAAACTCCTATTTTTTTACAACTTTGGCACTGTGGAAGAGCATCCCATAGTAGCTTTCAAGAAAACAATCAATTACCGGTTTCTGCATCAGCCGTTAAACTAAACGAAGACTATATTCATACTCCTATCGGTAAGCAACCCTACGAAACCCCTCGTCCCTTAGAAACCGAAGAAATACCCCGTATTGTCGAAGATTATCGCTTAGCTGCTGAAAGGGCAAAAAACGCTGGTTTTGATGGGGTTGAAATTCATTCAGCCAATGGTTATTTAATCGACCAATTTTTACAATCAAAAACCAATCATCGCACCGATAAATATGGTGGAAGTATTGAAAATCGCTATCGTTTTTTAAAAGAAATTGTTGAAGCAGTTTTAACCGTTTTTCCTGCTAATCAAATCGGGGTAAAATTATCCCCTAATGGAAATTTTAATGATATGGGTTCCCCTGAATATCGAGAATTATTTACCTATGTAGCTAAACAATTAAATCATTATAATTTAGCTTATCTTCATATAGTAGATGGGTTAGAATTTGGATTTCATAACCTAGGAGAACCCATGACCTTAACCGAGTTTCGTCAGGTATTTGATGGGGTATTAATGGGAAATTGTGGTTATACGAAAAAAAGTGCAGAAGCAGTCATAAAAGCTGGAAATGCTGATTTAATTGCCTTTGGACGACCCTTTATTAGTAACCCTGATTTAGTAGAAAGATTCGCCAATAACTGGCCTTTAAATCCCCCTGCGGATATGAAAGATTGGTATTCTTTCGACCCAGAAGGTTATATTGATTTTCCGACTTATCAAGAGATGAAGAATGGTTAATTAAAGTCTTTTTGATACTGAGCAATGAGCTAACATAGATACTTTTTAGAGACAACTCATGGGTTGTCTCTAGATTTGTTAACTTAGGTTTATCTCTAAGGATTAAATACGCTAAAATTAAAGCGGCTAAATTTAGACGATGAAGCTTTTTAATGTTTAATTTTTTATCACCTTCAAGCAATCCCCAACACCTAGCACGCTCTTTTCTCTGGTTAGGTAGAATCGGTCTCATTTTGCAAATGATACTAGGATTTATTCCCTTGTTAGTAGTCGTTGCTTATGTTTTATCTCAATCAGCACCAAGAGCAACAGGAGGCTTTTCCTTTGGATTATGGCTGGCTATTGCTTCTTTAATTATACTAATATTTAGTATTTATTGGTGTTTTCGTTATACTCAAATCGCCAAAAAATTGAGAAAAGTAGAAACAAGACCCTCTAAATCTCAGGTCATTCGGAATTTACAATTAGGATTATTAGCTAATATTGTAATTTTAATTATTACAGTTATTATTGCCCTAGTTAGGGTCGGAGAGTTAACCTTTAAATTGTTAACTATACCCCAAGGTGCCACAGTAATTGCTCCTAATCAAATTAGCCCAACCTTAGCCACTCGAGGAGCCTTA
The DNA here is from genome assembly GCF_003013815.1 of Cyanothece sp. BG0011. Classification (GTDB taxonomy): domain Bacteria; phylum Cyanobacteriota; class Cyanobacteriia; order Cyanobacteriales; family Microcystaceae; genus Crocosphaera. The sequence continues at coordinate 13,569 of NZ_PRLH01000189.1, forward strand.
ATTACCCCATCCAATATGATTGCAATTCAAGCAATGCTTAATGTCATTGCCGCGGGTTTAATCGGGGTTATTATTGCTTTATTATTGATCTATCAAGTGGGAAAACAACCCTAATAAGTAACATTGAAAAAATCATAATGTTAAGTCTCATTACAAAAATAGCTTTAGGGCTTGCAAAAGGTTAAGGGGATTCAGGTAAGATACTGTAAGTAAACTTAATGGCTAAATTTTAATTATAATGGGTCTCAAAATAATTGAAAACTTTGATGCTAACTTTACCCTCGCCCCAGAAGCTAAAGAAACCCTATTTAATTTATTAAATCATCAAGACTTTCTTAAACAAATTTCTCAACAACTATCAAATAGGGAAATATCTATCCAATTTACTGAATTAATATTTCAACCCGTTCCTTACAGTAGCCAAACCCCCAAAGGAATGCCCATAGAATTTGAGAAATATCACCATTCTGATGAACATATTATTATTAATGTTCCCCCTAATTTTATGTTCAAAGCCAAAATCTTTAAACCGAGTCGTCTTTGTGCTATTTACCACCTCATTAAATAATATGGCTCGTCCTTAACTTCATTCTTTTCTTGAAAATTACCTTATGATTACTAACACTCACCTACCTAGTTTAAACAGTTTAGATTATCTACCCTACTTAGACGAAAATGGGATAATTGCCGAAAACTTACACAAAAAAATTGGAGTTTATGCCATTTTTGACAAAAATAAACAATTAAAATTTATTGGTTATTCCCGTGATATTTATGCCAGTTTGAAACAGCATTTGGTAAGGCAACCGAAACAATGTTATTGGCTCAAAGTTGAAATTATTGAACGTCCTAGTCGCACTATTTTAGAAGAAATAAAAAATAATTGGACAGAAGAAAATGGAGATTTATCTATCAATGAGGAAAGTTATCAAAACTTATGGACACAACCTATTGATGCTAAAGTTTACATGACAGGAGAAGACAAAGAAACTTATCAAAATAGTGATGAATTAGGACAAATTAAACTACTCAAAAAAGTATCAAGACGAGTTCAAGCAGACATTGAAGAAACCTTAAAGCAACGAGGAAATCAAACAGAAATTCGCTTTAACCCTAAACTAAAAGAACAAGGATTATTAGATTTAAAATAAAATTGATCACGGGTCACTGATAACTGATCACTAAAGAAATGTTGTACATTAAAAAGTGAAGTTACTTTAATCATCAAGGAGCAACCCGTAATGACTTGGCGTGGTTCAGTCAGTATTCCCGATCGCATTTTTGGCACGTTAGTTTATTGCTTTGCCATTTTTGACACAATGTTTTTTGGCAGTTTTCTGTTACAACAGTTTCCCGTGTTCAACTTTCTGTTAATTCCAGCCTTACCCGTGGGACTCACCTATAGTTTATTAGGGACACTCCTTGGACCATTAGGGCGTTTTGGTAGTTTTCTCGTCTTTATTCTTCTGTTTGCCTTAGTGGTCCGCAACGATCGCATTAGCCATTTTATCCGTTATAACGCCATGCAATCCATTCTCATTGGCATTTTATTGGCCTTAGCCGGCATTGTCATGCAGTATGTTTTAATTCCGGCCTTGGGACGCAGTGGCCTTCTAATTGAAACCCTCTATAATGTGCTATTTTTAGGGGGTCTAGGCGCCTCTTACTTCTCCATTATTCAATCAGCCTTAGGACGCTACGCAGAAATTCCTACGATTTCTGAGGCCGCTTATGCTCAGGTTCGCTGGTAGAAACCTGAGAAGGTGGCGCACTGATGACAGGGTTTTCAATACTACCAATCCCCTCAATTTCGACCCGAACGCGATCGCCCACATTGAGGGGTCCCACACCTTCTGGGGTTCCTGTGAGGATAACATCCCCTGGAAACAAAGTCATAATTTGAGAAATATAAGAAACGATGGCTTGAGGAGAGAAAACCATATCCTGAACCAAAGCAGACTGTCGGGGTTCAGTCTCATTATTAACAAAGGTTTGAATGGCTGCGGCCGTACTTAATTCGCGGATTACCCAAGGACCAAGGGGACAAAAAGTATCAAATCCCTTTGCCCGAACCCATTGATTATCCTTTCTCTGAAAATCGCGGGCAGTAATATCATTAGCAATGGTATAACCCCAAATTTTACTACGGGCTTCTTGCTCAGAACAATTTTTAGTCACTTCAGCGATCACTAAAGCCAATTCTCCCTCATAATCAACCTGTTGAGACTGGGGGGGATAATAAATCGGTTGACCTTCTCCGATCAGGGTTGAAGGGGGTTTAAGAAACAATAACGGTTCTGTGGGAACCGTATTACCCAACTCCTCGGCGTGGGCCTTATAGTTTCTGCCCACGGCAATAATTTTAGAGGGAAAACAAGGGGCTAAAAATTCATAACTATCAGCCTTTAAGACAACGCCACTGGGTTGTCCCCCATCCCAAGGAGCAGCGTCAAACACAGCCACACTGCGATTTAGATTAAGTGAGCCATAATGGATGTTTTCTTGAGTTGTTTTTACTCGAACGTAGCGTTGCGGCATAAACTTGAGCAGTCAGTTAGGTTAGAAATAGACTAATCAGCTATTCAATATGGTAGCTATTAGTCATAGAGTCGTAGTATGATTTTAAGGTAATCTGTCTCAAAAAGGAGACATTTTTTCATTTGATTAGTTTCGAGTGATCCTTGCTTCTTGATCTCAAGACCATGAGCTAATCACGAAGCCAACTTGTCCATAAGGAGTTTAAACCCATGAGTCAACATTACGAAATGATTTTTATCTTGCGTCCTGACCTATCAGAAGAGCAAGTTAATCAAGCAGTGAGCAAATATCAGGACTTTTTAACTGAAAATAACGCCACAGACCTACAAACGAAAATTTGGGGCAAACGTCGTCTTGCCTATCCTATTCAAAAAAAGGTCGATGGCATTTATGTGCAGTTTAATTATCAAGCAGATGGAAGCCAAATTGCACCCCTAGAACGGATGATGCGGTTAGGAGAAGATGTGATGCGCTATCTGACCATCAAATTAGATAACGTCTCCTCAGAAACCCCCGAAGACGAAGAAGAAGCCGCCTCTGAAGAACCGGTTGCCTCTGAAGCTTAAAGAGTGAGCAGTGATCAGTGAGCAGTGACCACTTACTGATCTTCTTTTTCGGTAAACTACAAGGGAGTTACCAAACAAAGGATAAAAATCGGTGAAAACTCGATTAGCTATTTTAGGGGTGGGACGTTGGGGAACCCACCTAGTCCGCAATTTTTTAGCCCATCCTCAAGCAGAAGTGGTGGCGATCGCTGATCCGGTTGCTGATAATTTAACGAGAATTCAAGAAAAGTTTTCCCTAGATCCCCAATCTATTTTATTAACCTCGGATTGGTCAACCATTAAACAACAAGTAGACTTAGAGGCCATCGTCGTCGTCACCCCGGCCTCAACCCATTATCCTCTGATTAAAGAGGCGTTATCATCGGGATATCATGTCTTAGCCGAAAAACCATTAACCCTTGATCCGGGGGAATGTTTAGAATTAACTCGTTTAGCCACAGCGCAAAAACGACAATTGATGATCGATCATACCTATTTATTCCATGCGGCTGTCAATCAGGGTAAATCGACGGTAGAAGCAGGAAGTTTAGGAAAATTACGTTATGGTTATGCCAGTCGCACCCATTTAGGGCCAGTCCGTCAAGATGTGGACGCGCTCTGGGATTTAGCCATTCACGATCTTAGTATTTTTAACCACTGGTTAGGGGAATATCCGAACCAAGTACAAGCACAAGGAACCATTTGGTTACAAAGCGATCGCCGCACTCCTTTATCCCCAGACGGGTTAGGGGACATGGTTTGGGTAAGGTTGTCTTATCCGAGTGGATTTCAAGCCACCATTCATCTATGCTGGTGTAATCCTGATAAACAGCGTCGCCTCTGTGTGGTGGGCAGTGAAGGGACGTTAATTTTTGATGAAATGTCTCAGAATGAACCCCTCGTTTTACAACAGGGTTATCTACAACCTCAAGGGGAAAAATGGATTCCCCAAGGACAAAATAAACAGGTGATTGCGGTGGCCAAAGCAGAACCCCTCAAAGTAGTCTGCGATCGCTTTTTAGATAGTATTCGCACGAATCAGCCTTGTGAGATATCTTCGGGAATAGTGGCCACTAAATTAGTGCAAATTTTAACCGCTTTAAGTCATTCCCTCGAACAAAAGGGCGCGACCATTTCGATTCCCCCTTTAGACCCCGTCTCTCGTTAACTTTCATTGTCAGGCATAGGTCTCCGTTTCGTTTCCGGTAAGCTAGGATAAGGGCGGTAGGGCATGGGAATATACTGTACAGAAGGTCTTCCCCCGGACGGTTGGGGATACAATTCCATCAAGTGGTAAATCTCTTTGGGCAATCCCACGGTGATAGGTAAACCAATCTGACTGGCCTGCTCAACAGAAATCGGACAATCATGGGTAATTTTTCCTGTGGTCAACAGATCAATAATCCCTTCAATCTTCTCAGGAGCGATTTTAGGCTCTGGAATATCGTCTTTAAGGAGCGTCCTGACAAAGGTTTGCACTTGGTTGATGGCTTTTAAGGCCAAATCTCCCATAATTAACGTCTGATCATCGATTTTATCGATAGGTTTACGTTGTATAACGTTTAAAATACTGGCGGCTGCCATATTACCCAATTGGGGATCAACCGGACCTAAGACGGCGTTAGCATCCATAATAATTTCATCCGCTGCCAAAGCCAACATAGTCCCCCCACTCATGGCATAGTGAGGAACAAAAACAGTGACTTTAGAAGGATGACGAATTAAGGCTCTGGCGATTTGTTCTGTCGCTAAGACTAATCCCCCAGGGGTGTGTAAAATGAGGTCAATGGGTGTATCGGCGGGGGTGAGACGGATGGCTCGCAATACTTGTTCTGAATCTTCGATGGAAATATAACGAGATAGGGGAATTCCCAGTAAACTGAGGGATTCTTGACGATGAATCAATAAAATGACTCGACTTTTACGATTCTTTTCAAATTCTCTAATGGCTTCTATCCTTCGCCCTTCGATGCGACGGCGTTGGATCACAGGTTGTAAAGAGGAAATCACCAGGAAGATCCAAAAAAAATCGAAAAAATTAAAATTCATACTATGATTAAGGGTTAAATTCTTATGAGTAAAGTCTAACCCCAATCTTATTGTGGATCATCCCTCTTTTTTCAGATTTGCTTTTACTAACAATAATACATTAAAACTTAATTAAATTTATCCTTTGAATTGTTAACTTAAGTAAACTCATTATTAACTGAATCAAAAGATTAGGAAAAGTTCCTAAAAATCCATGCACAAATCAGAAACCCTTGAGTAGAATCTGACTAGCTCTGCTTTTAAAGAGACAAAATTTTGTAGCAAAGTCAACACTTTGTTAACAACAAAATGTGTTAAATAAAGTAATTAGGATGCTATGACAGAATCTGTTCTCACAGGACAAATAAATACTTCAGGCGATCGCCCGAAAGTCCAAAAATGGATGAGATTTTTAGTCTGGAAAATCGCCATCGCCACCCTACTACTAATGGCTGTCGGCAGTGCCACACGGGTGATGAATGCCGGGTTAGCTTGTCCCGACTGGCCCCTATGTTATGGCCAGTTAGTCCCCACCCAACAAATGAACCTACAAGTCTTCTTAGAATGGTTCCATCGCTTGGATGCTTCTTTAATTGGTTTGAGTACCCTGGCGTTAGTGGGACTGTCTTGGTGGTTTCGCAAAGAACTCCCCAAATGGCTACCCTGGGCTTGTTTAGGGGCATTAGGTCTAATTGTCTTCCAAGGAATTTTAGGGGGTTTAACGGTCACTCAAATGTTGCGGTTTGATATTGTGACCGCCCATTTAGGAACGGCTCTACTCTTTTTTGCCACCTTAGTGATCATTGCCCTGTGTTTAACCCCCTATCAAGGCACCACCACCGCCGGTAAACTGCGCTGGGCTAGCCTGATTGCTGCTATTTTAGTTTATATCCAATGCTTATTAGGGGCTTTAGTGGGGTCCCGTTGGGCCTTGCATCAATGTTTTGGGGGTTCCCAACTCTGCGCGGTGATGAATAGTCATATCATTGGGGTGGTTCCTGCTACCCTAGCCACGTTAACCGTTGTGGTTATGGCCTGGCGCACTCCGGCCCTTCATCCTACCTTGAGAACACTGGCTTGGGTAGCCGGGGGTGTGGTACTATTACAAGTCCTCTTAGGGGTAGCCACCTTTTACCTACATTTACAGGTAGAACCCTTAACAGTGACTCATCATACTGTCGGGGCTGCTTTATTTGCCACATTAGTGGCTTTGACAACCCTAGGAATGCGAGATGCAAACGGCTACGTAGACGGCAAGCGGCAAGCGGCAAAAGGCAACAGTTAATCATCTCCATAGGTTGCTTAACGAATAGCCTTTGTGTGTTGCTGTCTTTTTTTGTGCTTAGCACAACAACTTATTAACTTAATAGAATTTGGTGTGAATTAATGATTGGGACTGATGTTGTCCGTCGTAACGAGAACTTTTTACAAGTGGTTAGAAGTTATTATCAACTAACCAAACCGAGGATTATTCCTCTCTTATTAATTACCACGGCCGCTTCGATGTGGATTGCCTCTGAGGGTCAAGTCGACTCCTTTAAACTGTTAATTACCTTATTAGGAGGAACCCTCGCGGCCGCTTCAGCGCAAGTGATGAACTGTATCTACGATCGCGACATTGATTATGAAATGTTGCGCACCCGGGCCCGCCCCATTCCTTCGGGCCGAGTACAGTCTAGTCACGCCCTCATTTTTGCCCTGGTATTGGCAGTCATTTCTTTTAGCCTCTTTCTCATTTATATCAACCTTCTCAGTGGCTTATTGGCCATGTCTGGTATTGCCTTCTATATGTTGGTGTATACCCACTTTCTCAAACGGAATACCCCTCAAAATATTGTTATTGGTGGGGCCGCTGGTTCCATTCCTCCTCTGGTGGGTTGGGCCGCTGTCACTGGGGATCTCAGTTGGGCCCCCTGGATTTTATTTGCCATTATTTTCCTCTGGACTCCCCCCCATTTTTGGGCGTTAGCTTTGATGATTAAAGATGATTATGCCCAGGTGAATGTGCCAATGATGCCGGTCATCGAAGGAGAAGAGTCAACGGTCCGTCAAATTTGGTGGTACACCCTCTTAGTGATTCCCTGCACTTTCTTATTAGTCTATCCGGTGGGGGCTTCCGGTTGGCTATATGGGGTAATGGCCTTATGCTTAGGGGCGATGTTTATCAAGAAAAGCTGGTTACTTAAACAAAACCCCTTAGATAAAGAGATGGCAAAATCCTTGTTTAAGTTTTCTATCCTCTATTTGATGTTGTTATGCACCGCTATGGTAGTGGATAGTTTACCCTTTACCCATCAATTGTTTACAGCGATGATCAATTTCGTTAGTTAATCGGGCAATGATGGTGATAGGAAGCAGGAAGAGAACTTAATCTCTTGGCTTCCTATATTATTAAAGTTGATCTTTTAATTGTTTTAATTCTTCTCTTAAAGATAAGGGTTGATAACCGAGTTTAAATGCTTTGGAACTATCTAAAGCAGTATCAGGCGATCGCGGGGCAGACATAGGCACATCTTGTTGTAAACAAGGGGTAATTAACTCAGGAGAAAAGGCAAAAATTTCTGCCATTAAATGCCCAAATTTATAACGGGAAATTCGTTCTTTTCCCCCTAAATGTAGGATTTCTCCCTCTGCTTTTTCTAAAGCTAATAATAGCCCTTTGGCAGCGGTTAACCCACTGACAGGGGTGCGATATTCATCGGTAAATAAACTTAACTCTTTTCCTTGTCTAAAGGTATCTAAAAAGAATTGAATAAAGCTGGCCCCATGGGGGGAAGGAAGACCAAACATTAACGGCATTCGACAGATAACTATTTTAGGATAAATAGCTAACATTTTTTCTTCGGCTTTTACTTTTTGTTCTCCATAATAACTAATAGGAGAAACAGGATCAGTTTCTTTGTAGGGAGACTTTGAACCATTAAAAACTAAATCCGTTGACGTAAAAACACAAGGAATATTGAGATTAGCGCATAATTGAGCAATATTCACTGAAGCCGTTACATTAATTTTATAGGCATCTTCTGGATTATTTTGACAATAGTTCGGTTTCGATGCTGCGGCTAAATGAATCACTGCATCGGGCTTTATTTCATTAAATACTGTTTGTAATTCCTTAATATTTGTAACATCAACCTTGACATATTTAACCTTATCTATATTAGTTTTATTACGATAATAAGTCCCATAAACCTGCCAATTTGCCTTAGTATATTGACAAACATTATAACCCAGAAAACCACTAGCCCCTGTAATTAAAAGTTTTTTAGTCATTAATCAATCTTTCCATAGAATCAATAATCGTATAGTTTGATCGATCAAATTTTTCCTTTCTTTCCAATAAAAAAGCGTTAATACCAACAGCTTTTGCCCCTTGATAATCTTCTTTTTTACTATCTCCAATATGCCAAGCTTCTTCAGGTTGACATTGATGTTTTTCTAAGGCTTCAACAAAAATTTTAGGATCGGGTTTAGCCCTTCCTGTTGTGGAAGAAATGGTAATGGTTTGAAAGAAATTAGTTAAGGCAAACATATCCAATACCTCATAAATTCTACTATCAAAATTTGAGATAATTCCCAATGGTATTCCCTGTTTTTGCCAATAGTCTAAAGCGGGAAAAACATCTGTATAAAGAAACCAAGGATGAGGGGTGGCAAAATAATCATAAACTTGCCGAAAAAAGCCATCAAAATCATGAAATTGATCCATGACTTCTACTGCTGTATAAGTATCATAAGCCACCTGATACCACCACTGATATTCTAAGTCTGGCACCGCCATGATATCTACCCCCGAAAAAGCTAAGGGGGGGGCTTTTTTAAACTGTTGATAAAATGCAGTGTCTAACGTCTGAGGATCACATTGTATTCCCACCTGTGAGGCAAGATAACCATACACTTCCCCTACCGATCCCTTAACACCAAATAATGTGCCAACGGCATCAAAAAAAATGACTTTAGGTTGTTTCATAAAGCTCTAATATTTTATGCTCTTTAGTAATAGTTATGAAAAGAAATCAGTTAAAGGTTTAGTGATCCAATTAATACCCACATTGAGTTGATGTTTTAACGTAGGTAATCGATATAAATAAATTAATCGTCTAGCCATATAACCCAACGGACCATCTAAATTAATTCCTAACCCTGATAACGTAGCATTATCAACCCCTAACGCCATCATTTCTCCTAAAGGTTGGTAAGCAAAAGGTAATAGAGGACGATAGGTAATGGAAGCCCAAAGATTCCAAGCACAATAATCAGATTGTTGGAACGCTGTTTGCGCCGTTGCAGGAATTAAGTTTTTGGATTCATCGTAACAAGCAGCTAAATCACCAAGGGCAAAAATATTAGGGTGATCGACTACTTGTAAATGAGGATTTATTTTTAACAGTCCTTTCGAGGTTTTGGGTAGGGGTAAATGATTAACCATATCAATCACTTGGGTTCCCACAGTCCACAAAACTAAATCCACAGGAATGGTGTCAATTTTTCCTTTATAAGCTAAAGAAATACTATCAGAAGTAACTTGAGTAACTTCGGTTTCTAGATCGATAAATACCCGTCGAGATTCTAGGGCATTTTCAGCCACTTCTTGATTAAATTCAGGGGATGTACTCAGTATTTTTTCTCCTCTTTCGATGAGTCTGATCCGTCCGATATCTCCTAAGCGATCAGCCAATTTACAAGCTAATTCAACCCCACTATAGCCACCACCAACAATGGCAATACGGATTTTTTCGGCTTCTTTTTCTTCTAATAAACGTAATCTTTCTTTAATTCGATAAGCATCTTCTAAAGTCCGAAATGGGATGGCATAATCTTTCACCCCACTAAAATTATCTAAAGGGGTTTTCCCTCCCATAGCTAACACTAAGCGATCGTAATGTAAGCTATTGTGATTATCTAATTGGAGTTGTTGGTTTTCAATATCAATATCCGTGACACACCCTTGATGAAAACGGATGGCCGTACCGGCTAAAATTTCTTCATAAGGTGGGGCAATCTCCCACGTTTGCATCTCCTCAGTAATTAATTCATAGAGAAGGGGAGTAAATAAAAAGCGATCGCTTTTATCAATTAAGATAATTTCAGGGGTTTGCTCTTCTTCCCACCGAAACTGGGTTAGACGTAAAGCGGTATAGAGTCCCCCAAACCCTCCCCCGACAATGCAAATGCGTAATGGTTGTTCACTCATAAGTTGGGTTAATGATGCGGTTCATAATATATCTTAACATTTTAAATAATTAATTAATAAAAAAAGGGAATAAAATAATTTATTCCCCTAAAATATTGACTTTAAATCCTCTTAAAGACTTTGTTAGTCCTTAAGCATTTGTCTGGTGATTATTTTAGCTTTCACGGGGTTGTATGACACCAAAACCACCATGATTTCTCATATAGATCACATTGATTTCATTGGTGTCTTCATTGCGAAACATATAGAAGTCGTGATCCACTAATTCGAGTTGATGTTTGGCTTCTTCTATTGACATCGCAGGCATGGCAAAATATTTCATGCGAATCACTTCGGGGGGTAATTCTGCCTCGCGATCGCCAATTAAATCTTCTTTCACTTCTGTCTCGGGAAGCACTTCGGGACTCTTCACAGAGGATTGAGGTTTATGGTTATTAATTTTCTCTTTATATTTACGAAGCTGACGGGCAATTTTATCAGAAACCAAGTCAATACTTGCATAGAGATTTTCACTCCCTTCTTGGGCGCGAATCACTGTCCCATTGGCATAAACTGTGACTTCTGCTTTATGCTTATCGGTAATACGGGCATTCTTGGCCACAGATAAGTGAACATCAACTTTTGTGGTAAAAGTTTGATAATGTTTCACGGCTTTTTCTAATTTCTGTGTGACGTAATCATTGATCGATTCGGTTACATCAATATTATTGCCTTGAATTAATAGCTTCATACTCATTACTCCATTTTTTGTTTCATTGTTGTAGAATTAAAAGAGAAAAATTGGGCTTTTTCTTATCTTTATTGATGAGATAGAGGCAACCCTATCATTGGATTAATTCAATAACAATGGAGTGGGATATCTTTGTTTGTTCATACAATTCCTTGACCTCTTTTTAATTATCTTAAGCAGGGTTCCTTTATTCCTTAATTTCCCCTAGATTAAGATAGTTTAATGATAGAAGGGCGAGAGTTTAATACTAGCTTTAATATTTTCTCTCCCTACTCAATTGATCATCTTGATGTGATCTGAGTCTCCAATCTTTACCCTACAGGATTCCTTACTTGTTGAGGGGAAGAATTGGTGAGAAAAACCTGTTTTGGGTGGCGTTTCTTTCAATCCTTGTCTCCGAGATAAACTCTGTATACTTTTAGACTAACACTTTGTATTGTTCTAAACATCGGTCTTTGTCTTCTTTTTATGTTCCTTTGCATCTCTTCATATTTCTTAAATATTTGCCCTGAAAACTTCGTTAATCGTTATGTCAACTTCCCCTTTAGTACAACCCCGACGGTGTATACTGCAAAATTTAGGTATGATACCTTATCAAAGGGCGTGGGAGATGCAGCGATCGCTGGTTAACCAACGCTTAGACAACCCTAGTTTAGACGACACCCTATTATTATTAGAACATCCCCCCGTGTACACCTTGGGAACCGGGGCCGATACCCAGTTTATGAAGTTTGATCCCCAACACAGTCTTATCCCTGTTTATCGCATCGAAAGGGGGGGAGAAGTCACCTATCATTGTCCGGGTCAATTAGTGGGTTATCCTATTCTTAATTTACGTTACTATCAGCAGGATTTACATTGGTATTTAAGACAACTTGAGACAGTTATTATTGAAGTTTTAAACAGTTATCAACTGCCAGGAAAAAGAATTCCAGGATTAACCGGGGTTTGGGTAGATAATTATAAAGTTGCAGCCATTGGCATTAAAGTAAAACGTTGGGTTACCATGCACGGATTTTCCATTAATGTGTGTCCTGATTTACAAGGATTTAATCATATTATTCCCTGTGGAATTAAAGATAAACCTGTGGGAAGTTTACAGCAATTTTTGCCTGGCATTACTTTAGAAGAAATACAAATAAAAGTGATAGAAATGTTTGCAAAAGTGTTTGATGTTGAATATAATTAAAGAAAAACTAACTTTAAACTAATATAATCTCCAAAATTATTGTCCACCTTCTCACTGATTGACTAAATCACGAATAACATTAATCATAACTTCTGGTTCATCTATCCAAACAAAATGACTACTATTATTAGCTAAAACTTGTCTAGAATTTGATGAAAGCTTTAGCAACTCTTCATGGATAATCTCTCTAACATTATTAGTGGTTTTTATAGGTAAGAAAAAACCAAAAAGTGACGGTTTAAAAAATGTTTTTGATTTAATACTAATTAGGGGAATATCTCCTAAGTTATCTGCTTTTCGTACTTGAGTTGCACTGATTTCTAAATTCCAAATTTCTCTAGCCATTGTTAACCAATGTTTAGGACGATAAAAAGAACGTTTAACCCTCATGCGAATCTCTATACTAAACTTTCTTAATTGAGGTTTGATTAATTCAAATATTCCTAAGTTTCCTAGAATTCTAATTACCCCTAATATTGAACCACAAATTGACATTAAAAAACCTGAGAAAAAAAACAATTTTAATAATTTAACAGACAAAGGTAAACTTAACATCCCTTTTTCGTGGAGTCCATCTGTTAAAATAATACTAGAAACTTTCTCAGGAAAATAATGAGCATATAGCCTAATATTGTAACTACCAAAAGAATCACCCATTAAAATATAAGGAGGTGAAATTCCTGCTTTTTCTAACAGTTGATCTAATTCTCTTACAATTTCTTGACTACAACGTTTTTTCGGACTAGAATCACTCCAACCATAACCCGGTCTATCATAGATAAAAACTTGAGTAATTTTGGCAATTTCATTGATTAAAAAATAACCTTCTATTCCTCCTAAACTGTGATCGATTACCACTGTATGACTACCCATTCCCTTAATATAACAATGAACTTTATAACCCCCCAAATCAATCAATTTTCCAGGAAGCAGTTGTTGCTTATTCTCCCAATAGGTCATCAACCAATGATAGATAGTTGTTAAAGATAAAAGTATCAGTTTATAATGGTCAAATATAAAGTTGTTATTCATGCTGACTTATTTGGTTAGCAACTTCCTTTAAGACTTTTAGACTTTGCAAAGAACTTCTAATTAAATGTATTGAATTTGACGGATTTTTTAACATTTGACGGGCTAATATTAAAGGTTGTAAGGTTCCATCTTCTCTAAATGCCTTTGTTAAGTCGGGTAAATCTTGCTGGCAATTATCACTAATGACCCGAATCATAGCCACAGGAATGCCTAATTTTTCACTCCAATGTAATAAGGCATAGCCTTCCATATCCACGACATCTGCTTGATATTTTTTACCTAATAAAAGCTTTTCTTGAGCAGAACAAATAACGCGATCGCTAGTTATTCCTGTGCCGATCAATGGGCTATTTCCTAACTGCTGAAATAGGCTCTTGGTCAGAAATTGGTCACACTGCCCCTTACTTTCCTGACTATCATCCATTAAACCACACTTTTTGTACAAAATCACATCCCCCACAGAATAATTTTGAGACAAACTTCCCCCTAACCCCATCAGTATCAATCCTTGCGGTCTCTTATTAAGAAACTCTGGAGTTTGTTGCCATTGTTCTAGGAAGTGACTTAAGGGTTTAATTCCAGCAGGAATCCTGAGAATTTTGAATTTTGATTGATTTTTACCCATTCCTTGACAAACGGTCTTATATTCCATCCCTTGAGGGACTAAAACAGTATTAACATCAGGGTTTTGGGGATTAGGGTTATAATGGGAGTGTGATCTAGATAACATTGATAATTCTTGCTAATCTTTCTTATTTGAAAATGCAGAAAAATGGGCTATAAAAGGAAAGGTACTTATTGAAAATTAATGCTAATTGAGCTTGTCACAAAAGATAGCTCAAGCATAGCTTAAACATAACGGTGATGGTTAACCCAGTCTGATAGCTATCGCTTCTCCCCGATGAAATCGATTATTTTTAGCTCAATTTGTCCTAATTTATTGTTTACTTTCTTCTTGCTATGGAAAACTCTATCATTCTCCAGGTTAATCAACTGGTTAAACAATTTTCTCCTCATCAAGTTCCAGCTGTCGATGACGTTAATTTTCAATTAGCCCAAGGAGAGATTTTAGGGTTGTTAGGTCCGTCTGGTTGTGGTAAAACAACCCTATTACGCATGGTTGCCGGGTTTGAACAACCGTCCCAGGGAACCATAGAACTCGCAGGCAAGATCATTGCTAGTCCGTCTCAGTTACTTCCCCCAGAACAACGCAATACGGGGATGGTCTTTCAAGATTATGCTTTGTTTCCCCATTTAAACATCGCTGATAATATTGCTTTTGGCTTAAATAAGAAACGATTAAGCAAAAAAGAGGTCAAACAGCGTATTGTCGAAGTCTTAACCCTAGTGGGACTAGAAGGCTTAGAAAAACGCTATCCTCATCAACTTTCAGGGGGACAACAACAACGGGTGGCCTTAGCCAGAGCATTAGCCCCTCAACCCGCCTTAATTTTACTCGATGAACCCCTCAGTAACCTCGATGTACAGGTTCGCATTAGACTGCGCCACGAAATTCGTCATATTCTCAAAGCCACAGGGATCACCGCTATTTTTGTTACCCACGACCAAGAAGAAGCCTTAGCCATTTGCGATAAAATTGGAGTCATGTCCTCTGGCAAAATTGAACAACTAGGGACTCCTGAAAGTATTTACACTCGTCCTGCATCTCGTTTTGTGGCTGAATTTGTCACCCAGGCGAACTTTATCCCTGCCAAACGACAAGGGAAACTCTGGACCACAGAAGTAGGACAATGGGAACTCTCTTCACCTCCTGAAACCGTCCCCGAAGGAGACTTAATGGTCAGACAAGAAGATATTCTTTTAAAACCCGATGAGACGGCCAAAGTCGTGATCAGCGATCGCCAATTTTTAGGGAGAGAATACCGTTACTGTTTACGAACCCCTTCTGGTGGACAAATTCACGCGAGAACAACGTTACAGACTCAGTTACCCATCGGGACCAAGGTTCAACTGGCCATCGCGTCTCAGTCGGCCCAAGTGTTCCCTGGGGTTTCGTAAAGGGAATGGGGAATGGGGAATAGGGAATGGGGAGAGGACACAAGCAAGGGACGAACTATTGCCACCCCCTCTAACTCCCCCTTGTGTGAGGGGGAAAACCCTTTCCCGTTGGCTGTTCACTCGGACGTAGGGAGTTGAGTTACCCCATTTATGAGAAATTTCCGTTAAGAATTATGAAGTTGGCGGAAGGGAGAAAATCGATTTTTGTCCCTGAAAAAATCCCCTATTCCCCATAGATAAGGGAAGTTTAAGGATCATGAATTATGGTATCGTTGATATTGCCGTAATGCGTGCAAAGATTAATATACCCACAAAATCATAATTTGCAGGAGAACAATGGTGAAACGATTTATGCTGATGGCCATCGCTGCTATCTTTTTCTTTTTACAATTTCCCATCCATAACGCCAGTGCCTTACAATTAAACGAGGAAACTCGAACCATTCCTTTAAATGAAGAAGGGGAAACAACAACCTTAAGCAGTGAACAGATCACCAATGGTCAAAGACTATTCATTCGTGAATGTACCCAATGTCACTTACAAGGGAAAACCAAGACCAATAATAATGTTAGTTTGGGATTAGAAGATTTAGCCTTAGCAGAACCTCCTCGTGATAATGTCTTAGGTTTGGTCGACTATTTGAAATATCCCACCAGTTACGATGGAGAAGACGACTATACCGAATTACACGTTAATGTGAGTCGTCCTGATATCTATCCAGAATTAAGAGACTTCACCGAAGACGATCTTTATGATGTGTCTGGTTATGTTTTAGTCGCCCCCAAATTAGATCCTTACTGGGGTGGATCAATTTACTTCTAAACTAAGTCATCGAGGCAATTGAGTTGACTTTCATAATTTTCTCTCTAGCTAGTCTAGGGAGATTTTTTTATCGATAGAAACTTCCACAAGCGAAATGTTAAGCTAAGTTGGAGTAAAAAAATGACTTCTGACTTCTAACTTCTAACTTCTACAATATGGTTCCTTTAAATGATAATAACCCCACCGAAAGAACAGCTTATGTTACTTATGGATTGATTATTATAAACATTTTAGTTTTCTTCAAAGAACTGAGTTTAAGTTCCGAGCAATTATCACAGTTTTTCCAATATTATGCCATTGTCCCCAAACAGTTAACCGCAGGATTTAGTGGAGTCGATTTTTATCATCCCATTCCCGAATGGATGACCTTAATTACCTCTCAATTTCTCCACGCTGGTTTTTTACATATTGCCGGAAATATGTTGTTTTTATGGATTTTTGGCAATAACGTCGAGGATAAATTAGGTCATGTCAAATACTTATTATTTTATCTAACTTGTGGGGTATTAGCCGGTTTAAGTCAATGGTATTTTGCCCCCTATTCTGAGATTCCTTCATTAGGGGCCAGTGGGGCGATCGCAGGGGTAATGGGAGCCTACATTTTACGCTTTCCTCAGGCCCAAGTGTTAACCTTAATTCCCTTAGGTATTTTTATCACCACCATTCGAGTGCCGGCGGTCTTCTTTTTAGGCTTTTGGTTTTTGCAGCAAGCGATTTATGGGTTTGCCAGTTTAAACGTTCAAGCCAATGTGGGGATGGAAGGGGGAGGTGTCGCTTATTGGGCCCATGCAGGAGGATTTGTGTTTGGCTTTATTTTAGGTCCACTATTAGGATTGTTTAAAAAATAACCATCAGATAGCCGATAATGAATAATAGGAAAGGATAGTGATCCCATCCTTAGACAAAACTGGTCTTGTTCTTTTGAAAATTGATCTAGGACGGTTCAATGCTTTTACTGCTATTTCATCTGGGTGATGAAAGATACGCCATTGACAGTACCAAAGTGGTAGAAATTATCCCACAAGTGCAACTCAGAAAGCTGTATCAAGCCCCTAAATATGTAGTGGGGGTGTTTAACTATCGGAGTAAAATCGTACCGGCCATCGATTTATGTTACTTAATTGGGGATTATCCCTGTCGTCATTGTCTGAGTACAAGGATTATCATAGTCAATTATCCTCTGCCTGACGGAACCACCCGCTACCTAGGCCTGATGGCAGAACGAGTAACTGATACCCTCTATAAATCAGAAAGGGAATGGATTCCCACAGAGGTGACGGCTGAGGTGGCTGCTTACTTGGGAGAAATGATTCCCGAAAAAGACGGTATGATTCAAAGACTACGGGTTGATAAGTTACTTTCGGATTCTCAACGAACCTGGTTGTTACCTGAAAATCGTTCCCAGTAACCTAAACCATGAACCAAGAATATCAAAGAATTGAACAGTTACTAGCCCAAAAAATTGGCCTAGGCCCAGACAAACTCGGTCAACGCCAGTTAATTAAAGCTGTAACAACCCGTCAAAAAGCCTGTGAGATCCCAAGAGTCTCTGATTACCTCAAACGACTACAATCCTCAGCCCAGGAATTTCAAGAATTGGTGGAGCAAATAGTCATTCCGGAAACTTGGTTTTTTCGCCATCGCGAGGCATTTTCCCTACTCCGTCACTTTGTGCAAACCGAATGGCTTCAATCCCATCCCAGAGAAACCCTGAGAATTCTTTGCGTTCCCTGTTCCACAGGAGAAGAACCCTATTCCGTTGCCATGACCTTACTGAATTCTCCCTTAAGTCCGCAACAGTTTACCGTTGAAGGGATGGATATCAGTCAAACCGCCCTAACCTTGGCCAAAAAAGGGAGTTACGGGAAAAATTCTTTTCGGTCTCACGATCGCCTAGACTATCAGCAATTTTTTGAAGTCAAACAAAATCGTTATCAAATTTGTCCCTCCATTCGCAATCAAGTTCAATTTTCCTGCAAAAATTTACTGTCTCCTTGGTCACCGAGTCATCCGCCCTATCATGTGATTTTTTGCCGTCATCTGTTGATTTATTTAGACGAAGACTCCCGCGATCGCGTTCTCAAAACCTTAGATCGTCTCCTCTGGGAGGGGGGCTTATTGTTTGTCGGGGCCGTCGAAACCACTCTCATTAAAGCCCCTCATTTTCGCTTCGTGTCTCACCCGTCGGCCTTTGCTTATCAAAAAGTTTCCCTGAGTCAACCTGATGTTCGGTTAAAACGAAAACCCTACCAGCGATCGCCACTCAAACCCAGGCCAGCCGCCTCTTTACCGCAACCGACCAAACAAGAAATCCAACTTTCTTCTTTACAAATGGCGCAACAATTGGCGAATCGGGGAAAATTAAAAGAAGCAGCCCAATGTTGTCAAACCCATCTCCGAGGTCATCCCATTGATGCTGAGGGTTATTTATTGTTAGGGGAAATTTCTCAAGCTCAAGGCAATCTAGAAGAGGCGCAACAATGTTTCCAAAAGGCCCTCTATCTTCGACCCAATTATCGCGAAGCCTTAGTTCATTTGGCATTACTACGAGAAAGTCAGGGGGATACACAAGGGGCTGCCATACTCAAACACCGCATTCAACGATTAGATAATCTTCAAGGTTGACATTATGAAGTTTTACAAGTCGATGACCATTGAATCCAAACTGTTAGGGCTATTGGTCTTTTCTGCTTTTATCATGGGCGTAGGAGCCATTGTGACTTGGATTGGAATGTCTAAGTTATACGCTGAAGTTAGGCAAATGGCTGAACAGGATCTTTCTTTAATTCAAGATTTAATTTCTATCCAAGAAAACCAACTGGCACAAGTTCTTGATTTTGAAAAAGCTTATATTGCTGGTATCAATAGCACTGATAATGCAGCCAATCAAGCTAAGTTTAATCAATCTCGCACGAGCTTCCTCGATAATCAAAGTCGCGTCAGTCTTGCTATTGAAGAGGCACAAAGTTTATTACAGAAGCAAATCAATACCGTTAGCAGTGACTCCGATCAAGAAGATTTTCAAGCCATTGCCCAAAACTTGAATGATTATCAACAAACTTATATTTTCTACAATAACCAAGCAGAACAAGTGTTTGGTTTAATTAATAATGGAGACATCCCTGCCGCCAGAAATGCGGTGGTGAAGGTGCAACCGTTACAAGAAGAACTTAAAGAAGATAATACCCAACTGCTGCAACAAGTGGTAGGTTTATCCCAAGCTGCCGCCCATGTTGCTAAACAACATCAACAAAATACTGTCAATATTGTTTCTTTTACTTTCATTATTAGTATTATTACTATTTTAAGCCTAGGATACTGGATTACTCGCACCATCACTCGTTCTTTAGGTCAAGCGGTTCAACTGGCAGAAGAGGTGTCTAATGGCAATCTCACCGGAGAAGTAGAAGTGATTTCCGACGATGAAATCGGACAATTATTAGAAGCGTTAAAAATCATGATTTATAATCTCAATTCTTTGATTTCTAAAGTCCAACAATCAGGGATCGCCATTACCAGTTCCACCACACAAATGGCCGCCTCTCGCAAACAATTAGAAGCTACTTTAACCGAACAAATTGCCTCAACTAATGAAGTCACCACCACGGCACAAGAAATTGCTAATACTTCAGAAGAATTGGTCAATACCATGGAACAAATCACCGAACTTTCTCAAAGTACCGCTATGGCTGCTAATCAAGGTCAAGATGATTTAGGCAGAATGGAAACCACCATGCGTCAATTGGCCGAAGCGACCACCTCCATTGCCTCTAAATTAGGGGTCATGAGTGAAAAAGCTCATAATATTAATAGTGTGGTTTTAACCATCACCAAAGTGGCGGATCAAACTAATTTGTTATCCTTAAACGCAGCCATCGAAGCCGAAAAAGCAGGAGAATATGGTGCCGGTTTTGCCGTGGTTGCTAGGGAAATTCGTCGTTTAGCTGACCAAACGGCGGTGGCAACTTTAGAAATTGAACAGATGGTTAAAGAGATGCAATCGGCTGTTTCAACAGGGGTGATGGAAATGGATAAATTTAATAAAGAAGTAAGTAGTAGTGTCCAAGATGTGGGCAATATTAGTCATCAAATTGCTCAAGTTATTGAACAAGTACAAAGTATTACCCCTCGCTTTGAATTAGTGAGTAAAAGTATGGAAGAACAATCTCGCAGCGCGCAACATATTCGTGAAGCAATGGAACAGTTGAGCGAAGGATCAGAACAAACCGCTTATTCTTTACATGATACCCATCTTGTCTTAGAAAAATTGAACGATGCCGCCCAAGGATTACAATCAGAAATTTCCGTATTTAAAGTGAAAGATTAACTCAAAAACTCTAAGGGATAAAACACCATTTCCCATTCCCTACCCCCCACACCCCCCACACCCCCCACACCCCCCTTTATAAGGGGGGCAGGGGGGGTTAGGGGCAGGGGGGGTAGGGGGTGTAGGGAATAATGACAATTAATCAGATTTAATTAAATACTTAATCCCCACTCTGGTGATACACTTGTCTAATTTTTTCAACCAAATAATTTGACATAAAATAGTCTCAATTTTTTTGATTTTTAAACTACATAATTGACCCACATATAACCCTTCCTCACCAATAATAATCAGGCCACAACCACTAAAAGAATCATCAATAATCATTCCTTTTAAAGATTGCTTAATTTCCTGACCATCAATCAGGAGTTCAATAGAAGACCCTTGACTATTATCATAACGTTGGTGTTTCCGTTGATTGCACACAGAAAATAAGGTTTGATTTGAGTTTTTTTGAGTCGGTAATGAATAAGACATAATTAATACTATTATTAGGAATAATCCAATTATCGATAATGGTTTTTAAGGTGGCAATTAGGAAAATCACTGATGATTTGTTATTTGGATTACAATTTATCCCAATTGAACGATTCCTATCTTGACAAGTTCCCTTGCTTCATGAATAATTACTGATGTATATATACCTAAAAAAAATATGGATGCCGTTCGCATTATCTGTGCCATCATTCTTCCTCCTCTGGGCGTTTTCCTGCAAGTGGGTATCGGGCCGCAGTTTTGGATCAATATTTTGTTAACATTATTAGGTTATATTCCTGGTATTGTTCACGCAGTATGGGTGATTGCTAAAAAATAGTTGCGTCTGGAAACTAAAATAATAATCACATGGTTACGGGCAAGTTTATCCTGTGAACTTGTTACTTAATATTGAAAAAACTAGCATCTTCAACCCAGTTAAACATGAGTCAATGAATCAAGAGGACTCTGTGTTAGGAAACTTCTCGCCTTTTTAACTTTGATGATGTAAGTTCTAGGTGTTCAATTTTCTGACTGGTACAAGATAGGAAAAGAAATGCCAACAACCGCTTAAAATCCTCTTGATGATACTTTTATATCAATTCTGAACCAGAAGACAACAACACAGCATACTGTAGGCCTTAGTCCCCCTACGAAAATGTCTGGTTGAGATGAAGAGAATTGATATTAAGTCAATTTATAAAAAAGATTAGCTAGAATAAAGCTTGATTGTCTGACTAGGACAATAGGGGGGGTACCGTGTCATCACTACTCAATTATCGTTATCAAGTCCTTGAAAGTTTGGCAAAAGGGGGATTTGGAGAGACCTTTCTCGCCATTGATACTCATATGCCCTCAGAAAGAAAATGTGTGATTAAACAACTTAAACCAGCCGTTCAGTCCCCTGTGATTCCTAATTGGTTAAAGGAAAGATTTGCTAAAGAAGCAGCCATATTAGAAGAATTAGGAGAAAAAAATCCTCAAATTCCCACCTTATACGCCTATTTTTCAGAGGGTGGCGATTTTTATTTAGTACAAGAATGGATCGAAGGAGACACCTTAACCCAAATTCATCAACGACAAGGTAATTTATCCTCAGATCAAGTCAAAGAGATATTAATAGGCATTTTGCCCGTCCTTGACTATATCCATAGCTGTCGCATTATTCACCGTGATATTAAACCCGATAACATTATTATTCGGAGTCAGGATAAAAAGCCTGTTTTGATCGATTTTGGCATTGTTAAAGAAACCGTGGCTACCATGGTTCATGGGAACGGCAATACGCCCTATTCTGTGGGACTGGGAACCCCTGGTTATATGGCCTCCGAACAAGCTGCCGGTCGTCCCATTATTTCCAGTGACTTGTACAGTTTGGGACTGACGGCCGTCTTTTTACTCACCGGTAAAACCCCCCAATATTTAGCCACAGACCCCGATACAGGGGAAATCTTGTGGCGAAAAGAAGCCCCAGACATTCAGGAGAGTTTAGGTAAAGTGATCGATCGCGCGGTTCGTTTTCACCCCCGCGATCGCTTTTCGACGGCTAAAGAAATGTTAAAAGCCTTACAAGTTTCTCAAACCATGGCCACGGCCGCCACCATAGCGGTGGGAAACAACCCTCCCCCTTTATCCACGGAAACCAGAACACCCCCTACCCCTAACCCCTCAGAAACAGAACCAGAAGGCGACACCCCCTGGGCCCTGTTGGCCCTAGGTTCATTTTTAGCAGCCAGTGCCATCATTGGCGGGTTGATGTTAGGGATCATGTTAGGAACCAAAGAGCGATCGCAACCCACCTCCTCTCCCTCGGTTTCCCCTGAGTCGCCCCCCAGTCCTCAACCCGAGTTTTCTCAACCCCAACCGAGATCCCCTCGACCGATTCGCCGTCCTCAGCGATCGCAACCTTCTCCCACCCCAGAGGCTCAACCCTCTCCTTCTCCCACCGTAGAACCCTCTCCTACTCCAACCCCAGACCTCTCTCCTACTCTAACCCCAGACCCCTCTCCTACTCCAACTCCAGTCCCTTCTGCCACCCCCAAAGCTCAACCGTCTCCTTCTCCCACTCCCATTCCAGAACCCACGAAAGTGGTTCCCATTCCCGTTGAACCCCCGCCGGCGGCATCGGACTCCAACGAAACCTCCAACAACAATAATTCAGAACCCCCCTTAGTGATCCCTCAGATTCCCCCTAAACCGGTCGGGGAGAAACCCCCGAAAGAAGAGGAAAATAAATCTAACATTCAAAAATATTTTGAGTCTGAGCGAGAGCAAAATAAATCTAATCTCCAACCCTATTTTGACTCTGACAGACCATAAGATATCTTGGACTAATTATTAATTATTTCAAATTTCTTCAACTTCTAATTTAGCAGAGGTAACCGCAGCAAAAGCAAATGCAAAAACAATGGGCATGGGATTTTTTAATAAATAGCTCAAAGCCACCGAAATAATTGAAATTAAAATGGCTGACATTAACCACGTTTTTTCTTCAGCACAAAAGCCTTTTGTTGCCTTAATTAACCGTAATACTTCAGAGGGAATGGGTTCTGGCATCACTGCACCCGGAGGAAACGCCCAATAGTGATTGTAACGCTCTCTAAATAAATCTGTCCATCCATTGGCTTCACACCATTCTTGTACCCATTCATCTCTAAAATGTTTCATAATTTCTTTAACTACCTCAATTCAATATGAGTTCTTGTATAAATTAATCTATTTTTTACAAATTAATCTATAGTTTAGCAATAGTTATCATTTATATTAGCAAAACTATTCTGGGTTATTCAGCAACTTAATAAATCTTAATTTAGAAACATTAAGTACATATGCTTATTATTTTATTTTCTGTACAAATTGCTTGTAATTTTTGGTCCCAAGGTTCACAAGGAAGGTGAGGTAATAAGGCAAATTCAAAGATAATGCCCACTGTCGGAATAGAAGACCATTGTGGAGAATTTAATAAGCGATCGTAGAACCCTCCTCCATAGCCTAACCGATATCCATTATAATCACAAGCCACAGCAGGAACCAGTATTAAATCAACTGTGTCGGGGGTTAAAATTGGAGCCTCGGCAGAAGGTTCTAAAATACCATATTTTCCAGGAATTAAAGGATCTTGAGGTTGCCAAGAATGCCAGCTCAAAGACTTTTTAACACAGCGCGGAAATCCCCAATTATGCTCAGTTGAAAATAGGGAAGTTAAATCAGGTTCTTGACGAATAGAAAGGTAAGCAAGAATGGTTTTTGATTGTTGAAATAAAGGATATTTTTCTAGGGTTTCACAGATGTTTTTACTCTTATTTATCCAATCTAATTTTGATAAATTTTTTCTTTCTTCAGTCAGTCTTTTTCTGAGTTGTTTTTTAGTTTCTTTTGAATTCATAAAATATAGCAATTTTCATACTTTTAAAGTACCAAGTTTTCTAGTTTTGGGAGTCACCGAGTCAGGAGTGGAATTTCAATGAGCATGATTTTTAATTATAGAAATCGACTTAGATCAAATTCATCTTCTGTGGTATTACTGGGGAATCTTTCCAAATTTAATAATAATAATAAATGCTCTGAATAATCAACAATTCCTTTTAATTCTTCTTGTAATTGTGCTAGTCCCCCATTGGCATATTCTTCAAAAATTTGGACTCTTTGGTTTTCTGCTTCTGTATCATAAAGAGCGAGAATATGAGGAGCATTGGTTTCGGCGATCGCTAATAATTTTATCACAGTATCATAACCCCTAGAAACAAAGATATCTAAACTAATAGGTGCCGGTTCTTTTGAGATAATATTAAGAGGAATGCGCTTGTTATGTTTTGCTCCTAATGTGGCAGCAAAGGCGATGACATCTGCATAGGTTTGAAAAGGTCCACCTCCACCACCAAAATCGACTAAGGACTTAACTAAGTCTGCTTTATCTTTACTGATTCTAATACGATTAATTGCCATTTTTTTCTTTTAGTTAGATGAATTTATTTTTATCTAAAGATATTCGTCCTTTTTGAGTAATAATCAAATCATTTCCCCTACTGCATAAAATACCTTCTTTCATCAATTGATTTACATAATTATCTAATTCGTCTACTGAGGATAGGTTAGAATAATCATTCTCAGAAATTTTGGGAGGTTTAAGCGCAATAAATGCTTCTCGAATTCGCTATTCAAAGATTACATTATCCCGTACAGATTGATATTGTTGATCTCGAATGTGAGAAATATCATCAGGAGTAAAAAAAATAATGATAGGATAAAGATAGTATATCATGGCTAAATATTCACTTAAATCACCTGTTTCTCACTCTCCATACCTAATAACCAATATTAAACACCCCTCTTTGCTCATTTTTGTGAGAGAATACTTAACTAAATAGGGGTTGTCTCTTTCAATCTAATGGTTTTTTGGAAACGCTTGTTTAATAATACAGATACATCAAACACTGATCAGAAATCCCAGTTTAAAGGGGAACCGGTCAACTTAAAAGGCCAAACTGACAGCCAAACGCGCATTTTTTTCACGAGAGAACGAGACATCGATCTCTACGAACTCGAAGAATTATGCGATGCGGTAGGATGGGCCCGTCGTCCTCTGAGGAAAGTTAAACGCGCACTGACCTACAGTTTTATGGTAGTGTCAGCCTGGGAAGTCAAAGGAAACCGTAAGCGGTTAATTGGGTTTGCTCGCGCCACTTCCGATCACGCCTTTAATGCCACAATATGGGATGTGGTCATCCATCCGAGGTTCCAAAGTAAAGGACTGGGAAAAGGGATGATGAAGTATATGATTCGTCAATTAAGAAGCGAAGATATTAGTAATATTACCCTCTTTGCTGACCCCCAAGTGGTGGACTTTTACCGTCGTTTGGGGTTTGTCCTGGACCCAGAAGGCATTAAAGGGATGTTTTGGTATCCTGATTAGGGACAGTTTAGGTTATAATGGGAAAGCAACGTTACGGGATGTAGCGCAGCTTGGTAGCGCGCCTGCTTTGGGAGCAGGATGTCGTAGGTTCAAATCCTGCCATCCCGATCAACTTATTTAGTCCGATAAGTTTGTCGGCAAACTTCCCCAAGATGGTGTATCTTCATTGAGAACAGGTAGGATACAACAAATTTAGGGAATGGAAACCTCAGAACTAATTTTAAGGACAGCACAAAATTTCTTTGATGGCGTGGCCATTGGCAGTGTCATTGCTCTGGCTGCGGTAGGGTTAACCCTAACCTATGGGATTTTACGGCTTTCTAACTTCGCTCACGGGGATTTTATGACCTTAGGGGCCTATTTAACCTGGTTAGTGAACACCCAAGGGTTAAATTTAGGATTATCGGTGATCGTGGGTGCCATAGGAACCGTGGCGGCCATGTTAATCTCAGAATTTTTATTATGGAGACCTATGCGCGATCGCAGAGCCACCTCCACCACTCTCATTATTATCTCCATTGGCTTAGCCTTGTTTTTACGGAACGGCATTTTAATGATTTGGGGAGCCAATAATCAACGGTATGATATTCCTTTGGTTCAAGCTCAACAACTGTTTGGCTTACAATTAGCCACTGATAAAATTTGGGCGATTATTCTCTCCATTATAGCGATCGCCATTTTACATCTAGTGTTACAAAACACAAAAATTGGTAAAGCCATGCGAGCCGTAGCTGATAATATTGACTTAGCTAGGGTTTCAGGAATTAACGTTGAACAAGTGGTTCTCTGGACTTGGGTCATTACCGCTATTTTAACCACCCTAGGGGGTGTGATGTTGGGGTTAATTACCAGTACCGTCAGACCCAATATGGGATGGTTTTTAATTTTGCCGATGTTTGCCTCTGTGATTTTAGGGGGTATTGGCAATCCTTACGGTGCGATCGCTGGAAGTTTAGTGATTGGGGTGG
>NZ_PRLH01000010.1 GCF_003013815.1 Cyanothece sp. BG0011
TACTATTAAAGATTAAAACAGTAGCACCAGGTTTACAAATCCGAAAAAGTTGTTCTCCCCATTGAAAACACCAATGCTCATAATCTAGAATATTCTCACGGTTTCTTTGATACCATTTCTTATTACGAACTCCGCCAGCTAAACCACTACCATAGGGTATATTTTTAACCAATGTTTTGCTGTTTTTATTATTAACTTTTTTCATACGTCTTTGAATTTCTGAGTTATCCCATTTATGACCAATAAATTCGTAATTGTAGGGAGGATCAGTAATACAAGCAGATACATAGTTGTTAGAAACTTTTTTCATTACCTCTCTACAGTCACCCATTAATATGCTATTGACTAATTCTTCTGACATAACTTTACTCATTGTTTGATACTAATAGTATAATAGTATTTATTTTAGCAAAAACTAGAGTTAATACAATTTCTTATTTATTTGTTAATCTTTTTGAAACAGTTAGAACCTATATAAGTTGTAAGGGCATAATATTATTATGCCCCTACAATGATTAAGCGTTAGTTAACCATTAGGAGTAAAAAATGTCTTGTGATCATCTCAAAGCATTAGATTTAGCTAAAGCAGGAAAATGGGACGAATCTCATGAAATTGTTCAATCTTATTCGGATAATCTATCTTGTCTCATTCACGGTTATTTACATCGAGTAGAAGGAGATTTAAGTAATGCTAAATATTGGTATAATCGGGCAACAGAGCAAATGCCGAAGAATACCCTAGATGATGAGTTAAAACGTTTATATCAACTTGTAGAGTCTCATTAATTTTATCGGGCTTTTTCTCACAATAAAGATAACTAAAAAATGGCTACTCATGATTTAGTTATCACTCATTAGAGTTGTTAGACTTCCCATTATTTAAAATCGGTTTAATATCTTGTTTAACCCAAGCTAATAGTAACTCATAACCCAAACTAAGGACTACCGGACCAATAAATAAGCCTAAAATTCCATGAAGAAGACTTCCTCCTAAAACACCGATAAAAATGATAAGAATAGGAACCGAGACACCTTGAGACATAAAAATCGGTTTAAGTATATTATCTATTAATGTGCAGAAAATTAGCCAAATCGTTAATAATAATGCTTTGAGAGTTCCCATGGTGTACCAGGCAAAGATAATGGAGGGAAAAACGACTGGACCTAGGCCAATTTGAAGAATACATAAAACTAAAGATAGTACGGTTAATAAACCCGATAATGGCATTCCTGCAAGCATTAAACCAATACCAACGAGAAGACTTTGTATCAAAGAAACCCCAATAATACCCCGTGTTACCCCTCGAATAGTAGCAGTAGCAAGTTGTAAAAATGCTTCCCCTTGTTGGGGTGTAATACGGATAAAAACTCGTTTAATTCTTCTGTTTAATTGTTTTGAATTAATGGTTAAAATGCCGGCAACAATAATAGAGAGAATAAACTTCAATAAGACCAAACCCATATTACCAGCAAAAAATAATAAGTTTTTTGCTAATCCTTCTAATTGGGGTTGAAATTTACTTAATGCTGATACTAAATTATTTGATGCTGAGGTCCAAAGTTGATCAATATAGTTTCCGAGAATCGGCCATTTTTCCACCCCTTCCGGGGGAGGAGGAACCTTTAAGCTACCAGAAGCAATATTATCAGCAAAGGTTTGAGCATTGCCAACAAAAATAGTGGCCACAAAACTCACTGGTCCGACAATGACGGCAATACCCAATAAAATAAGCAGAACTCCGGCTAATTTCCTACGGCCTCCTAAACGGTTTTTTAACCACAAAAAAACAGGGAAAATAGCGATCGCCAAAATAATTCCCCACAGCAGAATACCCAAAAAAGGACGAATAAGGAGAAAACACCAAAAAATCAATAATCCAATCAGAAATAATCTGATCAGTAAATCGACAATTTCAATAAAATTAAAACGATTGCCCATAAAAAAAATTGATAATCAGTCATAAATAATTAATTATACCGATCATCAATTTTAATATCTATTTTTATTCCATCAACCAGTATTCCGCATACCAGCAGCAATACCATTAATGGTTAACAATGCACCCCGTAATAATTCTTCTTTGGAGTAACGGAAATGAATGACCCCAGACTCTGCTTGACGGGTATATTGACGTAACCGTTTTAAGAGAGACACTTGTAAGAAACCGAGCGGAACAATGGTTCCATTTCTTAACTGTACTGATCGCTGTAAACCGGCATCGCCTTCTAATAATTTCGGTTGTTCATTAATGCTTAAAATGATGTCACGAGTCCGATGATACTCTTGGGAAATTTGCCCGAATACCTTTTCAAATCGTTCTATATCTTCTGGTTGAGAGAGTTCTTCAACATAGTGGTGAGCAATTTGTAAATCCACTTTAGAAAGGGTCATTTCTACTTTAGAAATTACCATTTTAAAGAACGGCCATTTCAAGTAAAAATATCTCAGTAACTTCAAATTTTCATCCGGTTGTTGTTGCAAAAAGCTTTCTAATGCGGTTCCCACTCCATACCAAGCCGGCAAAAGAAAACGACTTTGAGTCCAACTAAACACCCAAGGAATTGCCCGTAAGGTACTTAAATCTTTTTTACCACTTTTGCGTCTAGCCGGACGAGAACTAATCTGTAATTGGCTAATTTCGGGGATAGGGGTAACGGATAGGAAGAAGTCTAAGAAGTCTGGTTGTTCATAAATCAAACTCCGATAGGCTTTTCTGGCACTACTGGCCAACTCTTCCATAATTTCGTTCCAAGGAACAATATCATCGAACCCACTGCCCAGCAAACTCGCTTGAATCACTGCCGTGGTTGCCGTTTCTAGGTTATATAAAGCCAGTTCTGGTAAGGAGTATTTAGACGCTAACACTTCCCCTTGTTCGGTGATTTTGATGCGTCCGTTAATGGTGCCGGTGGGTTGGGCTAAAATAGCGGCGTAAGCAGGACCCCCACCGCGTCCCACGGAACCCCCACGACCATGAAATAGTCTTAAGGCTAAACCGTAGGGTTCTGCCACTTTTTGTAAGGATTTTTGGGCCTTATGAATTTCCCAGTTACTGCTTAAGAAACCAGAATCTTTATTACTGTCGGAATAACCGACCATAATTTCTTGTAGGTTGGCTGGTTGTAACTCAGGGGGGGATAATTTGTCTTTTTTAGCTTCGTCTAAGTAGTCGTAACCCCCGGCCAAAGCAGCCCGATATAAGGGTAACTTAAACAACGCATCCATAATCTCTGGGGCCCGTTTTAAGTCGTCTACCGTCTCAAATAGGGGAACAATACGGATGGTGGTGGTACTGGTGCCGGGGTCGTAAAGTCCTGCTTCTTTGGCTAATAACAATACTTCTAACACATCGCTGACATCGTTGGTCATGCTGATGATATAGGTTTGACAAATTTCGACACCAAACTCTTGCTGAAGATAGCGCAACATCCGCATGGTTTCAATGGTTTCGATGGTTTTCTCATCGAATGGCATTTCCATGGGAATCAGAGGACGACGGGTTTGTAGTTCTCCAATTAACCAATTGACCTTTTCTGTCTCCGATAGTTCGCCATAGGGACGGGGTAAGACGTTTAAATAATTGGCAATGACTTCGATGGTTTCCGAGTGACGGGAAGATTCTTGACGGAAATCGAGTTGAGTGAGGGTAAAGCCGAACATTTGCGCTTGAAAAATGAGATTTTCAAGGGCTTGGCATTTTAAGCCAGTTTCTTCTAAATTCCGCTTAATCAGTTGTAATTCTGCTTCAAATTCTGCCCCAGAATGGTAGATATTGGCGGGGGTTTCTTCGGTTAAAATTTGTCGTTTTTCTGGGTTGGCCAGATGGTTGTTGCGATCGCGGGTGGTTTCTAAGCGTTTTTCGATATAAGCTAATTTGAGACGATAGGGTTCTTGACGATAACGGATGGCTAAGTCATCATAAATTTCAGGCATAGCCACGCGATCGCGTTCTAAGGAGTCGAGGAGATCCTGAGAGACATTACTCCAATGCAAGGATGAGCTTAAAATCTCGGTTAAGTCTTCAACCGCCATTAAATATTTTTCTAAAATTAGATTACGTTGATAACAAGCGGTTCGCCAGGTTACGTCTGGGGTGACAAAGGGGTTACCATCGCGATCGCCTCCTACCCACGATCCAAAGCGACAGAAGTTATTATGTGGGGGTTTAATTCTGGGAAAATTGGCTTTTAGAGCCTGTTGTAGTCGTTGAGACAGTTGGGGCAGTGCGTCACATAATACTTCATCGAAATAGTGTAACGTATAATCGACTTCGTCAAGAACACTGGGTTTAAACTGATGCAACTCATCAGTCCGCCACCAGAGACGGATCTCTTCGTTGAGTTGCTCAATAATCGATTCTGCTTCCCAGGAACTGCTTAGCCCCATGCCCCGAAACGCCTCTTCTGCTTGGTCTAAACGTCTCAGTAAGGTAGCGATGCGTCTTTGTTTGAGGCGGATAGTATGACGAACAATTTCCGTGGGGTGAGCGGTAAAAACGAGGCGGATATCCAGTTGTTCTAATAACCGTTGAATTTGTTGGGGGGGGACATTTAACCGTTTTAATTGGGGGAATAACCAGTGAAAGGTTCCGCCTTTTTCTTGATTTTCCGTGCCTCCCACTAAGGCTTTTTCTAATAAATCGGCTCCTACCGAACCATTCCCCTTATTTTCTTCGGTGGCGTGGTTGTTTCGGGCTTTTTCTGATTCTTGATAGGTTGCCCGTCGGTTTAATTGTTGATCCCTTTGTTCGTAATGTTGTTCAACAATATTGATTAATTGAAAATAGAGGGCAAACGCTCTGGCTGCGCGGATGGCCTCGTTAAGTTCTAACCCTTCGATGAGTTCATTGATAGAGGTTTTCGGTTTATCGGTAACTTGTCCTTCCGGCGAGCAAATTTTTCGTAAGTTCTCCAATAGGTCCACTAATTCTTGACCACATTCAGCCTTTAATACTGATTCCCATAAACTTTCGACTAATTTTAGACGCTGACGTAAGAAGAGATCCGATGTTGAAAAAATGTTAACCTCTCCAACTGTGGACTGTAATGATTCAAGAAGCATAACCAGTAGCAACCTCGAGGGACGTTTTTCGATTTCATTGGCAAGGTTAGATAATAAAACCCACCCGAATTGTCATTATGTCAGTGTCATCTGATGGATTTTTCTGACATAGACCGAGAAGTTCAACCTTAAGGGGGTTGATTCCCTTAGTTAGAATATCGTTATTAACTACCAACCCCCCTTATTTTATCGATTCTTTTCTCATTTCGGATAAGTTCTCAAGAAGTTATGGGGAAATTTTAATGATACTTTAACAAGCTATCATCTCTCAGCCATCAGCCTAGGTGCGCTTTTCATATAACACTGACTGCTGAACCCTGATGACTAAATGCTTTTTTCGGGAGCAAAAAGTTCTGTTCAAAAAAGGGATAAGTCTATATGGACTCGACAACATTAGGGTATTCTGGCGAGATCACGATAAAATATCAACTACAATAGAAATAGATAAAGAAAATTTTATAGTAAGTTATTAAGCTCTACCTACCCATCGATACGGACAAGATTACATGACCAGCCTTGCCAAGTCTAACCACCGTTATGCTCCACAACCTCGCATGAAATCATCCCACTTACCCAGTGATAGCGCACTTGGCCTGATTTCTACCCATAGTTTTCCGGCCATTGTGGGAACCGCCGATATGATGCTCAAATCAGCAGAAGTCACCCTAGTGGGCTATGAAAAAATTGGCAGTGGACACTGTACCGCCATTGTACGGGGTAAAGTGGCTAATGTTCGTCTGGCTGTAGAAGAAGGGGCAAAAACTGCCGAAAAATTCGGTCAATTAATTTCTAAGTTGGTTATTGCTCGCCCCATGCCCAATTTAGAGGCCGTTTTCCCTATTGGTAGTCATTTAGTGGAAATTGCTCAACAACAACAGGGTTACAGTCGTCTCAGTAATCGTTCCATTGGACTCCTCGAAACCAGAGGTTTTCCGGCTATGGTAGGGGCTGCTGATGCCATGTTAAAATCGGCTGATGTTCAGTTGGCCTCTTACGAAATTATTGGGGATGGACTCTGTACTGCCATTATTCGCGGTTCCGTGGCTAATGTTGCCGTCGCTATCGAAGCCGGAATGCACGAAGCGGAGAAAATTGGCGAATTACACGCCATGATGGTTATTCCCAGACTCCTAGAAGATTTAGAACATACCCTACCGGTGGCCACTTACTGGCGCGATGAAACTGAACCCTTACCCATGTTAATGCCTACCCCCGTCAGACAACATCAACGGGAATTAATCGCTTTACCCGAACTAGAGAAAAAGCCTTTAGTGATGAAAAAGCCGGCCGAAATTGAGGAAACCATTGACATTGAAGAAGAAAACCCTTAATTACTGCTGCCCGTTCCCTTTTCCCTGTTCCCTCACATCAGACAGGTGAGTTCGTTGTATTAATCCTGTGATCATGGCCAGGACAAAAACCCCCAATAAAGCTAACCCTAACAAGAGTTTTCCCCCTTCTAATAGCCCAGCCCCTAGGGCGACGATAGGGGGGTTAGAAATGGCAATACTGATCACCAATGCCGGGGCAAATTTAAACCAAGGGGCTTTTGTTAAACCGACACCATAGCAAACAAAGTCAAAAAACCCTGTCATTAAACAGCCGGTTAGTAAGAAAAAATTCCGTTCTAAGTGACGTTGACTTAACCTATCAATTCGGTCAATAAATTTTACGCCTACCACTCGCTCAACTAAGGTGCGGCCATATCGTCTTGATAAAAAGAAGCTTAACGAACAAGAGAGTAAATCAGCAATACAAATGACTAAAAGACCTTGGGTAAAGCCTAATAATGCCCCCGATAACACAGAATAGGCGGTTCCTGGTAAGGCCGGAATGACGACACTGGTAAACCGTAGCAGAAAAATTCCTAACGGGGCCCACACCCCCAACCGTTCCACTTGTTGCCGTAATTGGGTGATACCGTAATGATTAACCAGCCAAATTACCAAAATTACCAACGCTGCGATCGCTATAAACTTTAATATTTTCATATTACATCAGGTTTTCTTTCAAACCTTTGAGGGATTGATTGTTATCTATTTTTTTGCTTTGAATTAACACTTTAAACCCGCCTAAACCAGTGGGATTAATTAATTGATGTAGGGCATCTCGACGCTGCAAAATTTGGGGTAAACTATAATGACCATTGGACAATGCTGCTAAGCGATCGCCCAGTCCTAAGGCCATTAAAAATAAGCCTTGTTGGGTCAATCCGACTGTTTCTAATCCTAACAAGTTTCCCTGTTTTTCTAAGGCGGTAAAATCCACATGAGCCGTCATATCTTGTTCTCCTAAATTGACATAGGGATTATGATGATGACGATGTTTATAATAACAGTTTAGGGTTCCTTGATACCGTTGGGCATGATAATATTTTGAAGCATCATAACCATAATCTATAGTTAATACATAACCTATATTGAGTTTTTCTGAAACAATTTTTAACCAATCTAAAGCTTTTAAATTAACTTCTGTCCGATAGTTTTCTGGATAGTTATCTTTGGTGATATCGATATCGATTAATTTAAAATAGTCTAACAACTGAGGGGTTGATATTTCTTCAGCAATTTCTTTTAGTTGGTTATCTTGCCAAGTGACATATATTTCTTTTAACTGTTTATTTTGTTTGGTTACTTTATGAACAGGAAAAGCATCAATCAATTCATTACTAAAAATACAGCCAGTGATTGAGTTTTTAGGAATATCTTGCCAAGATTTCCAGGTTATTTTATCAAAATCTTTTAACTTATTTTGCTGTTCTTTAATTAATGCCTGTGATTCTTCTATGATTATGTAATGAACTTGGTGATAAAAATTAGAATGTTTTTCTTTCAAATAGGTTAAAATATCAGCGGCTAAATTACCTGTTCCTGCGCCAACTTCTATTAAATTAAAAGAATCAGAATAAGTTAAAAATTCTGACATTTCTTTAAACTGTTCTGCTAATAATTCACCAAAATCTGAGCCTAGGGAAGAAGCGGTAAAAAAATCCCCTTCAGAGCCAATGTTGACCTTTCCCGAACTATAATAACCTTGCTCTGGATGATATAAAACCAAGTTCATATAATCAGCAAAAGTAATACGCTGATTGGGACTATTTTCAATGGTATCAATAATAATTTCTAACATAGATTGAACCTAAACTGTAGGGTGGGCAATGCCCACCTTGCTCAATAATTAATTTGATTGAAACTCCTGTCTAATGGTTTCAATTCGTTCACGATTTACCCCTAAATCAGACTCTCCTAAACGAGAAGCCGAACGAACATCAATAACCCCTTGATTTTCATTAACAAAAAATTCTACATCATCAACAAACCCCATCCAATGACTGGTAAATTGAGCATAAAGATAATTATCAGTTCCCGAAATAATTTCAGTTCTTTCTTGTTGATTAAGGATGTCCTTTAATTGTGCGATCGCTTCAATACTATTCCCTTTATAGGTTAAAGGTTTAATAGAATGTTCTGCATCGGTGCTTTGAGAATTCACACAATTGGGGGTACTCGGACAAGGATGTAACTTTCCATCGGTTACCCCTAAATTATCGGGTTGGTTCCCGGCAAAAACCGTAGGAACATCAGGCAAAAATACCCTAACCCCTATCCAAATAACAATGACAGCGAGAAAAATAACGAGGCCTAGCAAGCCGAAATTAAGAGACTTCGAGGTATCTTTAGTGACAGACATGAGGAAATAATGACCCAATAACGCGCTTAACTACTTAAATTAACTTAACATTTAAAAGGAGGTTATTCGCCTCAGAGTCAGTTTAAAGTTAACAAGGAGGATTATCATGTTTCTCGATGAATTACAACCCATTTTCAAAGAATTTTTACAGCAACCCCTCGCTTTTACTGGGGGGCTGGTTTCTGGCACGCTCAAGCTCAAACTTTCAGAAGATCCCTTAAAAAGCTGGCTACAACAACAAGGCATGACCGACTTTACCTATACCGATCATACAAAAGATAACGGTAGCGGTCCTCAAACCATTTCTATTGATTAAGTCGACTATGAGGGGATAGTAATTCTACAATTAACCTATCTCCTCTGACTCTCTACACTTATAGCAGTCGAAGCATAAGGTAGGACATCCTCAACTGTCGAAACTTAGTCTCAGCTTACTTTTGCCTTTTGCATGAGTGCCTTTTGCCTTTCGCGTAGTGGTATACCTGTTACTTTGAGACAAAATTGGGGAATATTAAAACTAGATGACCGAAGGACGGTAATCTTGACCCCTTTTTGCATCCGATTGGTCAAACTCCATAATTGTGACATCGGTAAGAGTGAATGAGCTACTGTGTAAACCCATCGTGCGCCCAACCCAAAAACCCCAATAATGTGGCGGTTTGTCAATCTTGCGGTTCTCAACTGCGATTAAACAATCGTTATCAACCTTTAGGCATTCTTGGCAAAGGTGGCTTCGGGGCTACCTTTGGGGCTGCTGACTTATCCCTTCCAGGCAACCCGATATGTGTCGTCAAACAGTTACGGCCGGCCACTGATGACCCCCAAGTCTATAAAATGGCTAAAGAATTGTTTGAACGAGAAGCAGAAACCTTAGGTAAAGTGGGCAACCATCCTCAAGTCCCCAGAT
Organism: Cyanothece sp. BG0011; assembly: GCF_003013815.1. Lineage (GTDB taxonomy): Bacteria > Cyanobacteriota > Cyanobacteriia > Cyanobacteriales > Microcystaceae > Crocosphaera. The sequence goes on from NZ_PRLH01000010.1 coordinate 9,660, forward strand.
TATTAGACTATTTTGAACAAAACAAAGAATTTTATCTGGTTCAAGAATACGTTAAAGGGTATAACCTTCATCAAGAGGTGAAGAAAAAAGGACCCTTTAGCGAGGCGGGGGTTAAACAGTTTTTGACAGAAATTTTACCCATTCTCGAGTATATCCATTCTCAAAAAGTCATTCACCGCGATATCAAACCGGCTAACCTCATCCGCTCTCAAAAAGACCGTAAACTGGTCTTAATTGACTTTGGAGCGGTAAAAAATCAGGTTAACTCTATGGTGGCCAATAATACTCAAACCGCCTTTACTGCGTTTGCTGTAGGAACAGCCGGTTTTGCGCCGCCTGAACAAATGGCCATGCGGCCAGTTTATGCCAGTGACATTTATGCAGTGGGGGTGACTTGTGTGTACTTATTAACGGCCAAAACCCCCAAAGATATCGGTTGTGACCCCGAAACCGGGGAAATTGCCTGGGAACCTTATGTTGACATTAGTGACTCTTTAGCGAAAGTTCTCAAAAAAATGTTAGAAGTCTCGGTTAAACATCGCTACAAGTCAGCCGAACAGGTGTTAGATGCCATGGCCATGGCTCCTTATGAACAGGGGATGCAAGACAGTATGACGACGATGATTACAGGGTTTAAGACTCCTAGTAGCGCATCGAGTCCCAACTCTTCGGTGAGTACCGGTTTAGTCAGTTCATCCCCACCCACTAGAAGCATGGGCAGTCCTAACACCTATATTTCTCGAGGAAGTCCCCTTTCTTCGGCATCGACAGAGAATCACTCATCAGTGTCTACGAGTGTTAAGGGTGCAGGTCCTGGGGCGGCCAATGCTAGTTATAACATTGCTCACGGACAAGCTTCTAGTCGTCGTCGTAGCGCAACAAAAACCGCCTCTGGTGCTGATGCGACAACGGCTAAGAAAAAGAAGAAAAAATGGCAAGAAAAAACTTTATTAGCTGCCTATGAAAAGGGCCGTAGAGACTTTACGAATCAAGAATTAAATGAACTGAATTTATCGAAGGCTTTTTTACCCGGAATTAATTGTTACCAAGCTAAATTAAGCCGAATTAATTTGCAAGGGGCCGAATTATGTCGGGCAGACCTCGGAAGAAGCGATTTAACCCAAGCAATCATGAAAAATGCGAATCTCAGTGAGGCTTATTTGGGTTATGCTAACTTAAATGGAGCGGATTTAAGGGGAGCTAATTTACAAGGGGCAAATTTAACTTATGCTAATTTACAAGGGGCAAATCTGTGTGGCGTTGATTTAAGTTCGGCGAGAATTACCGAGGCTCAATTATCGGTGGCAAAAACCAATTGGCGAACGGTGATGCCCAGTGGAAAACGAGGATTTTGGTAAGAAATTGTAGCAATAATACCGAGCAAAAATTAAAAGAGAATTTCTGACCATGTAATGGTTAAACTGATATCTTGCACCAGAAAAAATCAACTTAAATTAGTAAGCAGTCAGCGTTCAGCGTTCAGCAGTTCCGAGAGCGAACTTTCCCCTAAGCGCGAACAGTGTTATGAGAATATAGCTGATGGCTGATAGCTGAACACTTACAAACTAGCTCATTTGAGAATGGATTATTGATTATCTTATCAAGATTAAAATCTAAAAAATAGTCAAAAAATAGAAGCTTATTCTTAGGTCAGCACGATATAATAGTTAAGCTAATTCAAATTAGCCTTTATTTGACCATAAAAATAACCATTATTTGCTTTTTTCTGAGATACCTTAACAATGTCTTCCAATCAACCTCAACGGGAACCCCATTCAGCCTCTAGTTTAGACGAAATTCGCGCCACACGCCTCGAAAAAGTAGAACAGTTGAAACAATTAGGCTTAATTCCTTATGCCTATCAATGGCAATCTACCCATGATGCTGCCACCTTACAGGATAAATATGTTACTTTAAAGGATGGAGAAGAAGTCGACGTTGATGTTGCGATCGCAGGTAGAATTATCGCCCGTCGTGTCTTTGGAAAACTAGCTTTTTTCAACCTACAAGACGAAACTGGAACCATTCAATTATATCTGGATAAAAAAGAAATTCAGGCTCACATGAGTGAGTTGGAAAGTGCTTTTAATCACCTCAAAAAATTGACGGATACAGGAGATATTATCGGGGTAAAAGGAAGTATTAAAAGAACCGAAAAAGGTGAGCTTTCTGTTAAAGTTAAAGAGTACACAATCTTAACAAAATCCTTATTACCCTTACCCGATAAATGGCACGGTTTAACGGATACAGAAAAACGTTACCGTCAACGGTATGTGGACTTAATTGTTAACCCCCAAGTTAGACAAACCTTTCGTCGTCGTGCAGAAATTACTGCCTCTATTAGACGTTACTTAGATAACCAGGGTTTTATAGAAATAGAAACCCCTGTTTTACAGTCAGAAGCAGGAGGGGCAGAAGCCCGTCCCTTCATCACCTATCATAACACCTTAGAGATGGATTTATATCTAAGGATTGCCACAGAATTGCATCTGAAGCGGTTAATTGTAGGGGGGTTTGAAAAAGTTTTTGAAATGGGGAGAATTTTTCGTAATGAAGGGGTTTCAACCAAACATAACCCCGAATTTACCTCCATTGAACTCTATCAAGCTTACGCTGATTATAATGATATGATGGAGCTTACCGAAGCCATTATTACCACAGCAGCAGAAGAGGTTTTAGGCACCTTAAAGATTACTTATCAAGGGGAAGAAATTGATTTATCAACTCCTTGGAGACGGGTAACCATGCATGACATTGTTAAAGAAAAAAGTGGTCTAGATTTTGAACAATTTAAAGACTTTGAAACTGCAAAAACAGCTGTTAAAGAAGCGGGTTTAGACGTTCCAGAAACTTGTCAAAGTTTAGGAAAATTACTCAATGAAGTGTTTGAGCAAACGGTAGAAGAAACCTTAATTCAACCCACTTTTATTCTCGATTTTCCTGTAGAAATATCTCCCTTAGCTAAACCTCACCGTAGTAAACAAGGATTAGTAGAACGCTTTGAATTATACATTGTCGGGCGAGAATTAGCTAATAGTTTTTCTGAATTAACTGATCCTATTGATCAAAGAAATAGACTAGAAAAACAAGCCGAACAAAAAGCAGCTGGTGACTTAGAAGCCCATAGCGTTGACGAAGATTTCTTAACCGCATTAGAGTATGGAATGCCCCCGACTGGTGGCTTAGGAATTGGGATTGATCGCCTAATTATGTTATTAACTGATTCTGCTAGTATTCGGGATGTCATTGCTTTCCCCTTACTCAAAAATTATAGTTATGCCATCAAATCTTTTGACTATGATGCAGATAAAAAAGTTCTGAGAGTTGAGTTTTCTCATGGGGGGATTTATCAATATCATGACGTTCCAAAATCTGTCTATGACGGTTTAGAAAAAGCCCCTTCAAAAGGACAGTATTTCAACGCTGAAATTAAAGATAAATTTGGCTTTGATCGAGAAAATTAATATTAATCTATCTTAGGAGAGTTAAAATTATTGTAGGGGCATAATAATATTATGCCCCTACTGTTCCCTTGATAGTTGTTTCTAATGTACGATAATGTTTGTAAATTCTTAGCAGAAAGATTTAGTCGTGACTTTGCGAACTGGTTATTAAATGAACCCATTGAACTCACAGAATTAAAACCCACAGAACTGTCATTAAATCCTATTAGAGCAGATTCTTTAATCTTTTTGCAATCAGATGATATTGTGTTACATATTGAATTTCAAACCTCACCGGATGAAGACATACCTTTTCGGATGACTGACTATCGTTTACGGGTTTATCGTCGTTATCCCAATAAAGAAATGTATCAAGTGGTAATTTATTTGAAACCTAGTAATTCAGAATTAGTAAATCAAAATACTTTTGAATTAACTAATTTACGTCATCAATTTAATGTTATTCGTCTGTGGGAACAACCAACAGATAGCTTTATGAATAACTCAGGTTTATTACCTTTTGCTGTACTCACTCGCACTGATAACCCCAGAGAAACTTTAACCCAAATTGCTCTTATTATTGATAGTATGCCTAATAAACAAAGACAAAGTGATATTAGTGCATCCACAGCTATTCTATCTGGGTTAAAATTAGATCAAGACAGTATTAAACGAATTCTTAGGAGTGACATTATGAAAGAGTCAGTTATTTATCAAGAAATTTTCCATGAAGGGGAAGTTAAAGGAGAAAAAGAAGGAGAACAAAAAGCAACTAAAAATATTGCTTTAAATATGCTCAGAAATAACATGAATCTTGAGGATATTGCTAAACTAACGGGATTAAGTTTACAAGAAATTGAGCAACTTAATTCATCTTTGAATACATAGGAATAAAACTAAGCACTGATCTTAATATATCGGGTTTAACAGTGTGTGGGTTTAACACTGTTAAACCCCTACGAAACATTATCATTACCGTACGGTTATAATAATATTATGCCCTCATACTGTTAACTTATTCTTGTTTCTAATGTACGATAATGTTTGTAAATTCTTAGCAGAAAGATTTAGTCGTGACTTTGCGAACTGGTTATTAAATGAACCCATTGAACTCACAGAATTAAAACCCACAGAACTGTCATTAAATCCTATTAGAGCAGATTCTTTAATCTTTTTGCAATCAGATGATATTGTGTTACATATTGAATTTCAAACCTCACCGGATGAAGACATACCTTTTCGGATGACTGACTATCGTTTACGGGTTTATCGTCGTTATCCCAATAAAGAAATGTATCAAGTGGTAATTTATTTGAAACCTAGTAATTCAGAATTAGTAAATCAAAATACTTTTGAATTAACTAATTTACGTCATCAATTTAATGTTATTCGTCTGTGGGAACAACCAACAGATAGCTTTATGAATAACTCAGGTTTATTACCTTTTGCTGTACTCACTCGCACTGATAACCCCAGAGAAACTTTAACCCAAATTGCTCTTATTATTGATAGTATGCCTAATAAACAAAGACAAAGTGATATTAGTGCATCCACAGCTATTCTATCTGGGTTAAAATTAGATCAAGACAGTATTAAACGAATTCTTAGGAGTGACATTATGAAAGAATCAGTTATTTATCAAGAAATTTTCCATGAAGGTGAAGTTAAAGGAGAAAAAAGAGGAGAAAAGAAAGGAGAAGAAAAAGCAACCAAAAGTATTGCTTTAAATATGCTCAGAAATAACATGAATCTTGAGGATATTGCTAAACTAACGGGATTAACTTTACAAGAAGTTGAGCAACTTAATTCATCTTTGAATACAGAGGAATAAAACTAAGCACTGATCTTAATATATAGGGTTTAACCTTGTGTGGGTTTAACAGTGTTAAACCCCTACAAAAACATTATAATTACCGTAGGAGCATAATATTATTATGCCTTTATCCTTTAGTTGATGTGAAAATCGCCCCACAAATTTACCAAAAGAATTACAATAAAAATATATCACATAGGAGGTTAAACCATGTCTGATGAAGATTTAAAAAAATTGATTGAATCTAACGCCCGTGCAATTGAAGCATTAACCGATAATTTTGCATCATTTCAAAAAGAATGGCAAAAAGATAGAAAAGGTATTTATCAATTATTAGGACAATTAACTCGTTCTATGTCTGATTTTTATGAAGTACAATCAGATTTTTATCGACGGTTTGATCAAATAGAAGAAAGACAAGCAAAGATGACTGAAATATTAGATCGTTTATCTCCTTCAGACAATAATCAATAAAAAGAATATATATAGGGTTTAACAGTGTTAAACCCCTACGAAAGATTATCATTACCGTAGGGGCATAATATTATGTCCTTGAAAATTTATGCTACACTAAAAGGTAGTTTTAAAATTTAGCTAAACAAGATGAAATTCAATGTAATTCTTGAACAAGATGAAGATGATATTTGGGTTGTTGAATGTCCAAGTATTCCTGTTGTCTTAGTCAAGGTGACACAAAAGAAGAAGCATTAAATAATATTAAAGATGCTATTATTGCTTGTTTAGAAGTTCGTGCAGAGTTAGGATATCCTTTAACAATAAAGTTTACTATAAAGGAGATAATTAAAAATTGAAAAATTTTGAGCAACCTATTTCGCAAAAACTTTTAGATATAACAAATAAAAAAAGAGCGAATTTATTGACTTGGCGAGGACAATTTTCACCTCAATTGATTGAAACTATTTTAAAGGAATACTGTTTACCTGATTCAGTTATACTTGACCCATTTTCTGGTAGTGGAACTGTTCTATTAGAGGCTAGTTTTTTAGGGTTTGAGGCTTATGGAATTGAACTTAATCCGGCAGCCTGGTTACTTAGTAAAACCTATGAATTAATTAATAATTATGATCGGAAAATATCTGTTAATAAAATGAGAAAAATTTTAGATCAGGAATTTCCTTTTAGAATTTTAAATGGTTTAGACGAAGAGATAAAAAACTTTGATCAAAAGTTATTAAAAATCAGGAATCAACTGAGTAAAGAGCTAAAAATATTATTTGATGCTTTGATAATTAGTTTAGATGTTGGTAGTAATAAAGTGACTAATGAATTAATACAATGTAAATTTAATGATTTAGTGAGAATGGTCGAAAGTTTACCTTATTCTCATAAATTAATTAAAGTTTATTTATCAGATGCAAGATCCCTTCCGATAGAAAATAATAAAATTGATTTTATTGTTACATCACCTCCTTATATTAATGTTTTTAACTATCATCAAAATTACAGAAAATCGGCTGAAATGTTAGGATGGAATTTATTAAAAATAGCAAAATCAGAAATTGGTTCTAATAGAGCAAATCGAGGAAATAGGTTTTATACTGTTATACAATATTGTTTAGATATGGCAGATACTCTAGGAGAATTATCTAGAGTATGTAACGAAAATGCAAGAGTTGTATTTATTATTGGACATCAATCAAATGTTCTTGGAGTTCCTTTTTATAATAGTGATATCATTGAAAGAATTGCTACTGAATCTGGGTTATTTAAAAAAGCTTTAAGACAAAAAAGAAGTTTCAAGAATAAGTTTGGAACAATGATTAGAGAAGATATAATAAACTTCTCTAATTTGGGGATTGAGTGCAAACAAGAATCTCTAGAAAAAATTGCCAGAGAGACTGCTTATGATATATTAAAGCAATCCCTGACTAAAGTTTCTAGTAAAAATAAAATTTATCTGGATAGTGCTATTGAAAAAGTAAATGAAATTAAGAAAACTCCACGATTAGATATAATGGGATTGGGAAATATAATACAATAAATTAACATTATTAAAAGTTACTAAGAAGATGACTGAATTACCCCGTCCACATTATTCAAAATTAATAGCTTGTTTAAATAATTCTCGCTTACCTAATGCTGATAAAGAAAGATTACAAGAAGCTATAAATAAATATCACGAATGGATTAATGATCTTGAGTCAGTTGAATCTAGTCAACCCAATACAGTAGACAATTTAGTAAAAGCTACTAATAAATATAAACGGTTTATTGAACTTGATCTGATTTTTGATAGTCCTGATAATTTTCTTTATAGACAAAAAGGGCAATTGAAATTAGATAATACAATCTTAGAAGAGTTTTTACCTCAGCTTGTTTTTCGTAGTTTGAAAGGAATCGATCCATCTTTTGAACTCGGCCCTAGAAATACATTTGCCGGACTGAGTTTTTTATCATCTGTTGGTAATTATGGAGATGGAGGTTTTCCTAATATTCGGTCTAAAGATCAAGATTTTATCCTAGGGAAAAAACTGTACATGAAAACATCTTTTGATGAAGATTTTGAAAAATATCAACTTATTGAATCTCATCTCGGTTATGTTTGTGCAGAATGTAAAACAAACTTAGATAAAACAATGTTCCAAGAAGCAGTTGCAACCAGTAAAGATTTGAAAATCGCTGTTCCTAGTTCCTTGTATTTTTTAATTTGTGAATTTCTTGATATGACACCTGTATCAATTGTCTCTACACAGATAGATGATGTTTTGATAGTACGCAAATCAAAGCGAATGTCCTCTAATATTAGACAAAAATATAAAACTCCTGAAGCAAGACGTAAGTATCGAAAAGAATATGAAGATTTTTTGGATTCTTCTCAATACTATCCTGATGTATTTCAACGAATGATCGATAAAATACAAATCTTAATAGATGATTCTAGTCCATCTTTAAACAAAGTTTTAAATCAAGGCCATTTTTAAAATGATCAATTGTAAGTATAGCGATCGCCTCTCAAAAACAAAACCTGATAACCGATAACTGAATGAGATCAGGGATAATTGATCATGGAAATAGCAGTGGAGAATATTCGTGGAGTCCCAATATAACGCAGCAGCGATCGAACAAAAATGGCAACAAGACTGGGTTAAACAGGGGTTAGACAAAACCCCAGAAAACAGCGATAAACCCAAATTTTACGCCTTATCCATGTTTCCCTACCCGTCGGGAAACCTACACATGGGCCATGTTCGCAACTATGTTATTACAGATGTTATCGCCCGTCTCAAACGATTGCAAGGATACCGAGTCTTACATCCGATGGGGTGGGATGCGTTCGGACTTCCGGCGGAAAATGCAGCCATCGATCGCAATATTCCCCCCGCAGACTGGACCTATAAAAATATTGCCCAAATGAAGCAACAACTGCAAACTTTGGGACTATCTATTGACTGGGACCGAGAGGTGGCCACCTGTTCCCCAGACTACTACAAATGGACGCAATGGTTATTCTTGCAATTTTATCAAGCAGGGTTAGCTTATCAAAAGGAAGCAGCAGTTAACTGGGACCCCATCGATCAAACCGTGTTGGCCAATGAACAAGTGGACAGTGAGGGGTATTCCTGGCGATCGGGTGCTAAAGTAGAACGGAAACTGTTGCGTCAGTGGTTCTTTAAAATTACGGACTATGCAGAACAATTATTAACGGACTTGGATAAACTGTCAGGATGGCCGGACCGCGTTAAGTTAATGCAGGAAAACTGGATCGGTAAGTCTGTCGGTGCATATTTGGAGTTTTCTGTCAAGGGCAGTGAGGAAAAAATCGCCGTCTTTACCACCCGTCCGGATACGGTTTACGGGGTGACTTATGTGGTGTTGGCCCCTGAACACCCTTTGACCCTGAATGTTACCACAGAGGGGCAAAAAGCAGCCGTAGAAGCGTTTATTGAAGAGGTTTCCAACGAAAGCGAAATCGAACGCACAGCAGAAGATAAACCCAAACGGGGGATATTAACCGGAGGGACTGCTATTAACCCCTTTAACGGCGAAGAAATTCCCATTTTGATTGCAGATTATGTATTGTATGAATATGGTACCGGTGCGGTGATGGGTGTACCTGCCCATGATACCCGTGACTTTAAGTTTGCAACAGAGAAACAGTTACCGATCAAAGTGGTGATCGTTCCTGAAAATTCGGAGGATAAAAACCCCACGTTAACAGAAGCTTATACCGAACCAGGAATTATGGTGAATTCGGGGGAATTTGACGGAATGCAGTCCACCGAAGGCAAAACAGCCATTATTAACCATGCAGAGAAACAGGGTTACGGTAAAGCAAGGATACAGTATCGTTTGCGAGATTGGTTAATTTCCCGTCAGCGTTATTGGGGTTGTCCTATTCCCGTGGTGCATTGTCCCAGTTGCGGTACGGTGGCGGTTCCTGATGCCGATTTACCCGTAAAATTGCCCGAAAATGTCGAATTTACGGGGCGTGGGGCTTCTCCTTTGGCAAAAATGGAAGATTGGATCAACGTTCCTTGTCCCAGTTGTGGGGAACCGGCCAAGCGTGAAACGGATACCATGGACACCTTTATTGATTCTTCTTGGTACTATTTACGTTACACGGATGCAATGAATGATCAAGCAGCATTTAAGTTAGAAAAAGCCAATGATTGGATGAATGTTGATCAATATGTTGGAGGTATTGAACACGCTATTTTACACCTCTTATATTCTCGCTTTTTTACTAAAGTATTGCGAGACAGAGGTTTAGTGAATGTGGATGAACCTTTTAAGCGTCTTTTGACACAGGGAATGGTACAAGCAATGGCCTATAAAAACCCCAAAACGGGTAAGTATATTCCTGTGGATAAAGTGAACCCTGAAAGTCCCAAAGATCCCGATACGGGAGATGATTTAGAGGTGTTTTATGAGAAGATGTCTAAGTCTAAATATAATGGAGTTGATCCTCAGAAAGTATTAGGAAAATATGGGGCTGATACGGCTAGAATGTTCATCCTATTTAAAGCACCTCCTGAGAAGGATTTAGAATGGGATGATGCAGACGTAGAAGGACAATTTCGCTTTTTAAATCGGGTGTGGCGTTTGGTTAATGGTTATGCAGAAAAGCAAGGCGAAGTTATTAGTAATAAGGAGTTAAGCAAGGAGGAAAAAGACTTAAGACGTGCCATCCATACTGCTATTAAAGAGATATCCGAAGACTTAGAAGGGGACTATCAATTTAATACGGCAGTTTCAGAGTTGATGAAGTTAAGTAATGCTTTAAATGATGCTAAATGTATTAATTCTGGAGTGTATCAAGAGGGAATTGAAACCTTATTAATTTTACTTGCACCATTTGCCCCTCATATTGCCGAGGAATTATGGCATATTTTGGGACATAAAAACTCAATCCATTTACAAATTTGGCCGAAGGTTAATCCCGATGCTTTAGTGGTAGATGAAATTACCCTAGTCATTCAAATTATGGGTAAGACTAGGGGAACCATTCAAGTACCTGCTAATTCCAGTAAAGAGGAGTTAGAAAAATTAGCCCGTGAGTCCGATATCGGTAAACGAAACTTAGACGGAAAAGAGGTTAAAAAGGTGATTGTTGTCCCTGGAAAATTAGTTAACTTTGTCGTTCCTAAATAACCCCGTCGGGTGGGTATTTTGCCCACCTTACTAAGTTACATAACCTTAAAATTTTCTATAAAACTTACCATAGAAACAATTTCTTGCATTCGATTTAAAATATCATTTCGTCCACCACTAATGTCAATATAAAGAGTTGAGTCAGTCTCAATAAATTTTTTAAATTTTTTATTTCTTTGACTTGAATTTTTACTTAATTTGCTAATACTTCCAACAAAGTCTAAAGATGAAAATCTTTCTACTTGATACTCATCATACTGAATATATTCCCGAATGTAATCTATTAAAATTTGATAAGCTTCTGTTGCATCATCACACTCAAAGTTATTATCATTTAATTCCATAGTAACAGATGAATTAATTGATTTTCTTTTAATGATCTTAGTTTCTTCTAAATTAGGAGAACACCAACGATGGTATAGTTTTTCATCTACTAAATCCGACTCTTCAAAACTCTTAATAGTTTCTTGACAACAGTGACAAGTTGGTGATTCATCTTCAGAATTATAGAATTTATCTTTTTTCAATTCTAGATTGTGTTTGTAAACTTCGGGTTGTTGAATCACTAAATCAAGTACATTTTTCCAAATACCTATTCTTTCATTTATAGTTGTAGAAGTTGAAGCAGATACAGAAGTTTGAAAATCTCTATCATAAGAACATAACCTTAAAAATTCTTCATAAATTATTTCCTCGTTGTCTTCTATATCTTGAATTTCATAATCTAAAAAACTCAGCATTTGTACATCAAAAATTGCTTGATTTAAAGACTTACCAAACTTAGCGTCACTTTTAGTTTTGCTTACTCGAAAATTTTTAAAATGATTTTCTTGAAAAACTTTTTGAATTATTATTATAGCCTTATTCAATAATTCTTTTAATTCCTCTTGACTTCTATAATTTTCTGAAGCTTCTATTCTTTGTCTCATATATTGGTTGAGAGTTTCTGTGCGTACTTCAGGATATTTGTTCGTATCTTTTCTATACATTTCATAAAGAGTAAAAAAGCGTAATATTAATTCAACATCAAGCATTCTATTTTTATCAGGTTTTCCTTCTTTCGGAGACCGAAATTTTGGAAAAGGCTTTAATATATCTCTATACTCTGGTAAATGACTGCACTCTATTAAAAAGTCATTAAATTCACCATGAAACATACAATTTCTAAGTTCTTGTGCATTAAGTGATACAGATCCCTGATTTAATCTTCCAAAAACTTCAAATTGAATTTCTGGATGTGTCCCACTTTCTATAATAATAGTGTTTAATTGTCTTTCCCAAAATATAGACGCTATTTGTGGAGGTAAAGATGAGAATGTTGCTTGATTAAGATCAGGAAGAGTTTCAAGATTACTCAATTTTAAAATTCCGGTTACAAAATTAGCAATGGTTCTAATACGTTGAACACCATCAATTATTTCAAAAATGTTAGTTTCTCTTTCTGCATCGTATTTTTCTAACAAAAAAACAGCAGGGATAGGAATATTGATAAAAATTGATTCAATAAAACGACACTGTTTAGCAATATCCCAAACAAAACTCCTTTGATATTTAGGAATCATAATAGTTGTATTTTGAAAATCCGTAATTAAATCTCTAACTGAACGATTAATCGTTCTTTGAATAACTCTTACTTGACGTAGTTGTTCATTTAAGTTTTCAGATGTCATGGTTAAAAGCTATTTGATATATGATTAATCTTCCTATGATAATCAAGAGTTGATTTAGTCTTCAATCGTATTTCTAGGTATTTAAAAAATTAAGATCATTTATAAAATAAGTAAAATTGCGGTTTACATTATTCAGTAATAGTATAAATATTTTCTCGACTAATCGCTTCATCTGATAAAGGTTGAATATTAACATCAACCGAACGATTAATAAATTGATTTAACTTTTCTTCCCATGCTTCATATTCTAAAATTTCTGATTTCTGTTTATCTTTATTTTCTAAGCTTTCTTGAATTAAAAAAGAAATGTATTTTTCAACAGATAAACCTTTTAACTTAGCTTCTTGTTGTATTTTATTTTCTAATTCAGGGTCAAGGTTTAAGGTAATCATAGTTATATTGTCACTCAACTTTATCTTAATTATACCAATAATATAGGATAAGCATCTGATTCTAAATAAAGTTCAATTGCTTCTTTAATATTGTTTAAAGCGTCTTCAATATTATCTCCTTCACTAATACAACCAGGAAGAGAGGGAACATAAACAGTATAACCCCCTTCATCGCTAGGTTCTAAAATTACATTTAGTTTCATGCTTATACTTGTATAACAGTAAGATAATCTTATCATATAATATTAACATCAACCGAACGATTAACAAATTGATTTAACTTTTCTTCCCATGCTTCATATTCTAAAGAGTCTGATTGCCGTTTATCTTTAATTTCTAAGCTTTTTTCAATCAAACTTTGAATATATTTTTCAACAGATAAACCGTTTAACTTAGCGTTTTGTTGTATTTTATTTTCTAATTCTGGATCAAGGTTTAAGGTAATCATAGTTATACAGTGACTCAAATTAAATTAACTGCTTGAATCGGTAAAGATTGTGCTTCCAAACGAGTGAGATCAACTGTTAAACTTGCTTGATCAATATCAATACCAACTAACTTGCCTTCTTCATCCAAATCTAAAACAATATTCGGGGCAATTTCTTGAGAATCAACGCTACTTTTATCAGATAAACTAATATAAAGAGAATCAGTTTCAGGATAATAGTTAAACTTCATAATTACACTGGATATTTTACTCAAGTAATTATTTTTAGCTTACAATAATAGTTAGTATAGTATCAGAACTCAAAAAATATGAAATTTAAAGTCATTGTTCATACAGCAGAAGAAGGTGGATATTGGGCCGAAGTTCCTGCATTACCTGGATGTATTACTGAAGGGGATACCTGGGAAGAATTAACCAATAATTTACAAGATGCGATTCAAGGATGGTTAGAGGTTGCTAATAACGTTGATGCTTTAGAATCAGAAGATAAAATTATCGAAATAACAGTATGAAATCTATTTCAGGTAAAAAATTGTGTAAAATAGTTGAGAAAAAAGGATGGACTTTAAAAAAGATTACTGGAAGTCATCATATTTATCAGAAATCAGGAAAACCTCAAATTTTATCGATTCCAGTTCATCGTAATCAAGATTTAAAAATAGGAACATTAAAAGCTTTAATGAAAATAGCAGAACTCACAGAAAATGATTTATTATAAAATAGTATAATACTCTAAATAGGAGTAATTACTTTATGACTTCTATAACCACCGAAAAAGTTTGTTGGACAATTTCTGATTTAGAGGGATTACCTGATAATAGTAATCGTTATGAAATAATTGATGGAGATTTATTTGTGACTCGTGCGCCTCATTTAGATCATCAAGATATTGCTGGTAATATATATGCAGAATTAAGAAATTGGTCACGAAAAAAACAGTTAGGCAAAGCATTTATGACTCCAGGAATTATCTTTTCTGAAACCGATGCAGTGATTCCTGATGTTATTTGGATTAGTCATGAAAAGTTAAATCAATTTACTGATGAATCTGGACATCTTACGATTGCACCAGAATTAATTATAGAAGTTTTATCCACTTCTGAAAAAGATATTAAACGAGATCGTCAAACTAAGTTAAAACTATATTCAATTCATGGAGTTTATGAATATTGGATTATTGATCGTCAACAACAATTAATAGAAGTTTATCGTCGTGATCAGGGTATTTTAAAGAAAGTAATGACTTTATACAAGACTGATCAATTAACCAGTCCTTTATTACCTGATTTTAGTTGTAATATTAGAGAAATTTTTGAAAATGAATAGAAATAGAGAGTTTAATAAAATGATATGAAATTGAAGCCTTAGAAAACAATCCAGCGATCGCACAAACTTTTGTTAATTGGTTAAATCAACTGTATCAAGATTATGAATTCAACAATAATAAATAAAAATATAGCAGTAAAAGAACAAAAATTAACCTTACCAGGTTGCTATGATTGGCAACAGTTTAAAGATATTAAAATGTTAATAGAACAACAACCAGGGGTGAAAATTTCCTATTTAGATGGAGTAATTGAATTAATCACTTTAGGAGAACAACATGAAACAATTAAAAGTATCATTGCTATTTTACTAGGTATTTATTTTTGGCAAAAAGAAATTGAATTTATTCCTGTTGGAAGTGCAACCCGTGAGTCAGAAGAAAAAGGGGTTTCTTTTGAACCCGATGAATCTTATTACATTGGAGAAAAAAAAGAAGATCCTGACTTAGCAAATGAAGTTAATATTACCAGTGGAAGTGTTAAAAAATTAGAGAAATATAAACGGTTTCAAATTAAAGAAGTGTGGTTATGGGAAAATAATAAATTTTTCCTTTATACTTTATTAGATAATGATTATAAGCAAATTTTTAAAAGTCAATTATTACCTGATTTGAATTTTAAATTATTAGAAGATTGTGTTTTAATGTCCTCTCAACTTGAAGCAATTAAAATCTTTACTAATGCTATTTAAGAAAACAATCAAAAATAATAAACTTATTTGATAACATTTTAAAATTAATAATTAGGTGGGCATTGTACCCACCCAAGAATCGTAAAATTAAGCTTCGTCTAACGCTGCAATACCAGGTAAAGTCTTACCTTCAAGCAGTTCTAAACTTGCCCCACCACCGGTAGAAATGTGGCTCATTTTCTCAGCAACCCCAACCTTTTCAACCGCAGCAACAGAGTCACCACCGCCGATAATAGTTGTGGTTCCGGTGCCGGTTAATTCTGCTAAGGTATTAGCGATCGCTTCGGTTCCTTTGGCGAATTTTTCAAATTCAAATACCCCCATAGGACCATTCCAAATCACCGCTTTACAGTCAGCTAAAGCCTTCTTGAACACTTCAACAGAGTCAGGGCCAATATCTAACCCCATCCAACCATCTTCAATGCTTTCAACGCTGCTAATTTTAGAGTTAGCATCCTTAGCAAAATTATCCGCTAAAACTACATCGGTAGGAAGTAATAATTCCACTCCTTTCTCTTTCGCTTTTGCTTCTAAAGACTTCGCTAATTCTAACTTATCTTCTTCAACTAAAGACTTACCAACATTGAGACCACGGGCTTTATAAAAAGTGAAAATCATACCCCCACCGATGAGCAACTTATCACATTTATCGAGTAAAGTTTCAATCACACCAATTTTACTAGAAACCTTAGAACCGCCGATAATAGCAGCTAAAGGACGTTGGGGGTTTTCAATAGCAGCTTGTAGATATTGAAGTTCTTTTTCAATTAAATAACCAGCAACACTGGGACTTAAATGATGGGTAACGCCTTCAGTCGAAGCATGGGCGCGGTGGGCAGTTCCAAACGCATCATTAACATATAAGTCTGCGTTGGCGGCTAACTGTTTAGCAAACTCAGGATCATTCGCTTCTTCTTCTGCATGGAAACGAAGATTCTCTAATAAAGCAACCTGACCATTTTCTAGTTTAGCAATGGCTGCGGTTACAGAGTCCCCCACACAGTCGTCACACATGGTCACATCTTGTCCTAATAACTCCGATAAACGGGTCGCTACAGGCTTTAAACTCATGCTGTCGACCACTTTACCCTTGGGACGACCCATGTGGCTACAGAGGACGACTTTTGCCCCATTGGTGATTAATTCTTTAATGGTAGGGAGGGCAGCCCGAATACGAGTATCATCGCTAATGGTTCCATCGTCCAAAGGAACGTTAAAATCAACCCGTACTAATACGCGCTTTCCTGCGAGATCCCCTTGTGATAAATTAGCAACAGTTTTCTTAGACACAGTCAATATCCTCCAATGATGGCTCAATGATGCTTAAAAAAAGATTAAATCAGCTTGTGCTTAAATACAACCACCCCCAACCCCTGAGAGAATAAAATAGAGATGGGGGCAAGCGATCGCAGAGTATTGCTGATTGTACCTGAATCGGTATCTAGGAGAGAAATAAGTTATGTTTAAGACAATTTTGTTCCCGGTAGATCAGAGTCGAGAAACCCGTGAAGCGGTTACCACCGTGATTAATTTAGTCAAGACCTATGATAGTCGTTTAATCTTATTATCAGTGGTGGAAAAAACCCCTGACGGCCAGGGCATTTCCCAAGGGGGAATTATGACATCGACTGAGGCCGTCGCCCAATTATTACAAGGGGCCCAAGCTTTGTTTGCCGATCAAGGCATTGAAGCCGAAATTATTGAAAAGGAAGGAAAACCCCCGTTTATTATTTGCGATGTGGCTGATGAAATTAATGCAAACTTAATTGTTATGGGGTCACGAGGTCTCGGCTTAACCTCTGACGGGGCTTCAGAAAGTGTGACCAATTTAGTGATTAATCTTGCCCCTTGTCCTATTTTAATTATTCCTTAAATGCGATCAATTAAGGGATTCGGGTGTAGGGTGTAGGGTGTGGGGATTTCTTAATCAGTTTTGTATTGTCTAATTCTTAGCAAAAGGATTGACAAAATTGCTGTCAATCATATATAATGGTAGATTGTGTGAACTCTAGCTACTTTATAAAATCTTGGCTAACGTAATTGTAATCGGCGCTCAATGGGGCGACGAAGGAAAAGGGAAAATCACCGATTTATTGAGTCGTTCAGCAGATGTGGTGGTACGACCCCAAGGAGGGGTTAATGCAGGCCATACCATCGTTGTGCAGGGACAAACTTTTAAATTACACCTGATCCCATCAGGCATTTTGTATCCTGAGACAGAATGTATTATCGGTTCAGGGACAGTAATTGATCCTAAAGTGTTACTCGAAGAATTGGGACAACTGAAAAGCCTTAATGTGGCAACAGATAACCTTTTTATCTCCCAAACCGCCCATGTCACCATGCCCTATCATCGTTTGTTTGATCAAGCATCAGAACAAAGACGGGGGAAAAAGAAAATTGGCACAACTGGCCGAGGTATTGGGCCAACCTATGCCGATAAATCAGAAAGAACCGGCATTCGGGTGGTAGATTTAATGAACCCCGATGAACTCCAAGAGAAATTAGAATGGACAATTAATTATAAAAACGTTATTTTAGAAAAGCTTTATAACTTAGATCCGTTAGATCCTAAAGTTGTTATTGAAGAATATATCAATTATGCCGATCAACTCAGACCCTATGTGATTGATAGTTCTCTGAAAATTTATGAAGCCATCCAACAACGGAAAAATATTCTCTTTGAAGGGGCCCAGGGAACTCTACTCGACTTAGATCACGGGACTTATCCCTATGTCACCTCCTCCAATCCCATTGCGGGCGGGGCCTGTGTGGGATCGGGTGTCGGCCCGACGGTCATTGATCGCGTCATTGGAGTGGCTAAAGCTTACACCACCCGTGTCGGCGAGGGTCCCTTTCCCACAGAATTACACGGAGACATTGGTCAACAATTGTGCGATCGCGGGGCAGAGTTTGGGACCACCACAGGCCGCCGTCGTCGCTGTGGTTGGTTCGATGCGGTGATCGGTCGCTATGCGGTACGAGTCAATGGTTTGGACTGTTTAGCGATCACTAAGTTAGATGTTCTCGATGAGTTAGCCGAGATTAAAGTCTGTACCGCTTACGAATTAGACGGCCAAACTTGTCACCATTTCCCGAGTAACGCCAGTGAATTCGCCCGTTGTACCCCCATCTACGAAACCTTGCCCGGATGGCAACAATCAACGGAAAACTGTCGCAGTTTGGAAGATTTACCCCAGGAAGCTTTAGATTATCTCAAATTCTTAGCGGAATTGATGGAGGTGTCTATTGCGATCGTTTCCTTGGGGGCCAGTCGGGATCAAACCATTATCGTTGAAGATCCCATTCACGGGCCTAAACGGGCCCTGCTTGATGCAAACGGTGATCCGGTCACCAACCATGAATAACTTTATTAACTAAACAGAGAGTAATTCCTATGTCTTTATCCATTGAATGTAAAAAACGTCCCGAAAATGTTAAAGGTAATGCTTTACGTCGTGAAGGGATTATTCCTGCTACCTTATACGGTCATAATGGCACAGAATCCATACAATTAACCGTAGATCAAAAAGAAGCGGCCTTAATGCTTAGAGGGGTTACCGTTGATGAAACCGTCATTGATGTTAATATTCCTGATTTATCTTGGAATGGTCAAGCGGTTGTCAAGGAAATACAAGCACATCCTTGGAAACGTAATCTTATCCATCTTAGCTTCTGTTACGTTAAACCTGAAGCTTAAGGATTAATTATTTAATTGGAATTTTTAGAGGTTAACTGTTGTTAACCTCTTTTTTATACCCAAAACGCAAACGCAGCTAAACCCATAAACAAAACAGGGACTAACCATTTTAAAACGTCGTCTAAATATAACGCTAAATCACGATAACCTCCAGCAACTAAATTAATACTGGTAACAGATTCAACTAAAGCAAGAAACACTAATAACATTGCCCCCACAATCACTTTATCTTCTGCGGTTAAATAGTTCATTTTTGGGAGTTCTTGCCGTAAAATAAATTGATAAGTAATTAAACTCACCATCGTAGCCGTAGCTAAGGTAATTTGAGGAATGACTTGTGTGGGTTCTAACCAAAATACTAAATCTGACATTAACACAATTAAAGCCACAGGAAAAAGAACACGCCAAGCATAAAAATGAGAATGTCTTTGAACTTTAATTTGATAGTCAAATCTTGCATATTCCTGCTGTTCCGGTTGTAGATAATGACCGTGACTATGGGTACTAATTTCTGTGATCGACCAATTAATTAAAGAAATTTCATTACTAATTCCATTGAGTTCGTCTGCTTCTATGAAATGAATTTCTTCAGGGGAATAACTAAAGGATATGAGTTCAACTTTGATAGTTTGCTCATCAAAAGGAAACCGCTTTAAATCAAGACTGGTAGATAATTGTCCATAAAATCGCTGCCGATAAGTAACAATTCCTTGAGGATTAATGTGGACAATTTCATCTAATTCTTTATCTAGATGACGTTGATTAATAATATGTAGATTTGGATGCCAAACTTGCTCAAGTTTACATTGATAGGGAGAAGCATTGGGATTCGATAATGAAGCATCTAAACGACAATCATACCATTGCAAACCTAAATAAAAATCAATATAAACCGTTTGGTCTATTTCATTAATTTTGACCAAATCTAATGTATAAATTCCGACTAATATTTGAGTTATATGTGAGTCATTATCAGGTCTAGGAATGGCTTGATCATGGGGAATATACCAATGTTTTTGATTATTCTGGGTAACAGCTATTTGTATGTTTGGGGGTGGTTTAATTGTCATGAATTCTTGATATACTTGACAACTCAATGATCAAAAGTTGCGACTACATACTCTTACTTCTAGCCAATATTATAAAGCCGAACCTTAATGAAAGCTAAAAATTTTAGATTAGTTTTTGACCTGGACTACCTCAAGTATTAAGAACTGTTAAAAAATCACCCTCAGATAAAGGCTCTAGTAAAGTAACAAGAAACAAATATCATGTTACCCCCCGAACTCGACCTAGTTAATAATTGGATCTTAACTGAAATTTGGATTGA
Organism: Cyanothece sp. BG0011; assembly: GCF_003013815.1. GTDB lineage: Bacteria > Cyanobacteriota > Cyanobacteriia > Cyanobacteriales > Microcystaceae > Crocosphaera. The sequence continues at coordinate 30,085 of NZ_PRLH01000010.1, forward strand.
TTCTACAGCTATACCTCCTTATGTTCTGATATTACTAGGAGATGATCAAGGTAATTTTGCTATTTATGACCCCAAAGAAAACTATCAGCTTGTTTATGCTTGTTCTAGTTATGAAGAAGCAAAATTATGGTTATTAGAAGATGAATATGAGAGAGTTGAAGGAAGAATTTTAATTGAAGAAATCGCCTAAATTTTGTAAGATGTGCAAATATTTAATATCCTCGTAAAACAGAAAGAGAAGAAACAAGTTAAAAAAGTTTCATGATAAATGTTAATTTTACACCTTGAACTGGGAAAACTATTAAGAGAGGATGGGCGAAAGATTATTTTTCTTTTCTGTCATCAAAAAGCCTCTTCATTGGTCAGAAAACTTAGCTTAATTATTATGATCTCTTCCCGTTTTAATCGTCGTCAGTTTTGCCGTAGTACCGCTTTATTAACACTAGGGTTACTAACTAAAGATTTTCTCTTTTCATCTCAGGCGATCGCCGATGAAACCCAACAAAATAACTTGATACAAGAAAAATATATCATTTTTGTTCCTTTTGTCAAGGCTCGACAAGGGGGCAAAATGAATTTTAACTTATACTCTGGTGAATCCTATTTACTAGATATTCCTTCCCATTGTCGTAACCAAATGACTATTCAAGTTAAAGGGATTGGATCTCAAGGAAATGATTGCTTTTTTGAACTTTATACGCTATACGATTCTCAAGTAAGATTAGGTTATAAAGTTTATGAAGCAATAGATCAAACGAAGTTCTTAAATAATTATAGTAAAAATCTTTGTAAGTCAAAATACGAGCAAGTAGAAGATGGTCAAGCTATTAGTGGTGTAGAATTAGAGTTACTAGATTATGTAATTTCTACCTCTAATTTAGATGAAACTATCAAGAATCGCTATGAAATTGCTAGTAAAAATTCTCGTCTCTTAAAAATTGCTGAGACAATCAATATTACTTTAGAGGAGTCAGCCCTTAATCAAGAACAAAAAAGGCTTATAAAGGGAACTTTTGAATATATTAAGTCAAGTCTTCCCATTCCCAACTGGCAAACATTAACTCAACTTGATTCTATTATTTATAGTTCAGACCTTTCTGATTCTCTTAAACAAACTTATGGTTTAGGGAGTGCTATTTCTAGAGCGTTAACTGTCGATTATCTCATTAGGGACGAAATTAATAATAATCAACAACTGAATTCAGATAGCAAGGAAGAATACTTATCAATTTATCAAGCTATCAGAGATGGTAAAGAAGCTCCTAACCCTGACGATATTCTAGGTTTTGATGACTTTATTTTACACTCTGATTTACCGGCTAATGCCAAAATTGTTTATGTAAGCACTTATCTACAAGGAAAGAGAGATAATCAACAAGATTTGACCGACCAGATTAATGATTTAGTTGACCAAGGGGAAGAGGTTCAAGACCTATTAAAAGAAGCCTATCGCAAAGGGGGAAATGTGACACCTGCTTTAACTAAATTAGTTTCTGCCGTTGGTCTTGAAGCATCAACAGGGGTGCCCATCGCAACCTTATCAGGGGCGGCTGCTACCAATAGTACATTAGCATTGTTAGGGGGAGGTTCGATTGCTTCTGGTGGTTTAGGAATGTTAGGAGGATTAGCCGTTGTTACCGGAGGCGCGGCCTTAATTGGTGCGGCTGGCATTGTCTCCATTGGATTAGTCTCACAAATGGATTCAGAAGACTTGACCAATCTAGGAATTGCCATTAGTGGCGGAACACTCATAAGTATGACAGCCATGTTTGCAACTTGGACGGCAGCGACGGCGTTAGGGGTTGCTGGTACTTTATCGGGGGCTGCTGCTATTACAACCACGATGGCAGCGTTAGGTGGCTTAAGCGTAGTGACAGGGGGAGTTGCATTAGTTGCATCGGGAACCGCTTATATGATTTGGTCAGTTTTACAGTCTCAGAAAAAACGAGATCAAGGACTTTTAGAGCAATTAGAAACACGACTGTATACCTTGACTGAACAGCCTATTATGGGTTCTTTTGAAGAGTTAGTAATCAGTGGAATACAAGATCACTATTCAACAGAAGAAGGGTTTGCTGCACCGAATATTCCTCTAAACTTACTGGTTAATGCCCATAAAAGCTGGTTAACCCTTGAAGCTGATGAAAAAGTGATTAGTTTAATCGATAGTAGTATCTGGGATGATAGCAAAGAAGGACTTGCTTTTACCAGTAAGCGTGTAATTTGGAAAAAAGCTTTTTACAACACGGAAATGGTATCTTATGGTGATATTGTAGAAATTTTGAATAATCCTACTTTGTGGAAAAGTGATCTCAAGAAGTATCAAGAACTATCAGATAAAATTCAAACATTGTCGAAGTTTTTATCTGATGAAATAGATAATAAAATATTAATCGGTTTTTTGGATAAAGTAAGTCAAAAATATCAACTCGCCGTTGCCTTAAATCAATAATTACGGATAAAAATGGTTTCTTGACAAGCTTTAAAAGTAGGGTGGGCAATGCCCACCCTACTTTTAAAATTTTACTCCCAAACTTGACAACTTAAATCCCCAGATTTTTGCGAGAAACGGATATTTTCTTGATAGTCAACTGGACAATCAATAACAGCCGGAACCCCTTGTTCTAAGGCGGTTTTCAAAGTAGGAACTAAATCATCAGCCGACTCGACTCGATACCCTTTTAACCCCATACTTTCAGCAAATTTAACAAAGTCTGGATTCGTAAACTTAATGAAAGAAGACTTACCAAATTGATTGATTTGTTTCCATTCAATGAGACCATAACCATTGTCATTGAAAATTAGGGTAACAAAAGGCGTACCGGCCCGTAAAGCCGTTTCTAACTCTTGACAGTTCATCATAAAACCGCCGTCTCCTGTGACTGCAACCACCTTCTTATCCGGTGCCACTAACTTAGCTGCGATCGCCCCAGGAATGGCGATCCCCATCGCAGCAAACCCATTAGAAATGAGACAAGTATTCGGGGTATCACAATGATAATGACGGGCCATCCACATTTTATGGGCCCCCACATCAGAGATGACGATATCTTCTGGCCCCATGACCTGACGGAGATCATAGATAATTTTTTGGGGTTTGATGGGAAACCCTTCATCATGGGCATAATGGTCATACTCTGTCACTAATTTAGTGCGAACACCAGCAGCAACAGACGTTGATTTTCCTTGGCGATCGGCCCGTTTTAAAATATCCATTAAGGAGTCAGAAATATCTCCCACCACTTCCACTAAAGGAATATAACTGCTATCAATTTCCGCCGGAGTCATACCAATATGGATAATGGGGGTGGTTCCTTCCGGGTTCCATTTTTTGGGGGAATATTCGATTAAATCATACCCCACAGCAATCACCAGATCGCTTTGTTCAAAGGCGCAGGTAATGACATCTCGTTGTTGGAGTCCCACAGTCCATAAGGAGAGAGGATGGGTGTAAGGAACGGCCCCTTTACCCATAAAGGTATTCGCCACGGGAATATTGAGCGTGGTGGCAAATTCTGTTAACGCTTCACTCGCATGGGCCCGAATAGTGCCATTGCCCACTAAAATTAAGGGGTTTTTGGCCTTAGAAATCGCCATGGCCGCTGCGTTTAAACTGCGATAGGAAGCGTAGGTTTTTTCTTGGTCGTCCCGTTTTAAGGGTTGGCCGTCAACCGGCATGGCTGCGATATTTTCAGGGAGATCGATATGAACTGCCCCTGGTTTCTCGCTTTGTGCCAATTTAAAAGCTTTTCGGGTGACTTCTGGAGTAATACTAGGCCGAACAATTTGTTTGTTCCATTTCGTTACTGGTGCAAACATGGCCACTAAGTCCAGATATTGATGGGACTCGATGTGCATTCTATCGGTTCCCACCTGTCCCGTAATGGCCACTAAAGCCGCACCATCTAAGTTAGCATCGGCTACCCCAGTCATCAAATTGGTTGCCCCTGGTCCGAGGGTAGATAAACAGACCCCTGCTTTACCGGTGAGTCGTCCATACACATCGGCCATGAAAGCGGCCCCTTGTTCATGACGAGTGGTGATAAATTGAATAGAAGAGTCTTTGAGTGCCTCAAGGATATGTAAGTTTTCTTCCCCTGGCAAGCCAAAAATGTACTCTACCCCTTCATTTTCGAGGCATTTCACTAATAATTCTGCTGTGTTCATTTCCCCCATCTTGTTTGTTCCCTTAATACTGATTAGTCAATAGTGACTCCCGAAATCCTCTTATCCAGATTATTTCGGGAGTTTAGGATGGATTATCAAATTTCCCTTAGTCTAATTTAACGAAAGATCCTTGACAAAAACCACTGTTTATGGTCGATTCCTCATTTAATCCACACGGTTTTAACATTAAGAAATTCTTGCATTCCTTCGATGCTTAATTCCCGTCCGTAACCCGATCGCTTGATTCCCCCGAAAGGTAGGCGAGGGTCAGATTTGACCATACCGTTGATAAAGACACATCCGGCTTCAATCTCTTCAATTAAGCGATCTTGTTGGGCCGGATCATTGGTCCAAGCACTAGACCCTAATCCAAAGATGGTATCATTAGCTAATTCAATAGCTTCATCGATATCCTTAACCCGGAAGAGTAAAGCCACCGGCCCAAAGAATTCGTCGTAATAACCAGGAGAATCTACAGGAATATCCGTTAAAATAGTCGGTTGATAAAAGTAACCAGGGCGATCGCTGACCACTTGACCTCCTAATAGTATTGTCCCTCCTTTTGTCACGGTTTCTTGAACTTGTTGATTGAGTTCTAATAACATTGAGGCATTAGCCAACGGACCAATGTCGGTGTCTTCTTCCATGGGGTCCCCTACTTTGAGGGCTTTAAATTTTTCTACGAGTAATGCTTGAAATTCATCGGCGATGGACTCGGCTAAAATAAAGCGTTTTGCAGCAATACAAGACTGACCATTGTTTAACATTCTAGCCGTGACGGCAGTGGTGGCTGCTGCTTCAATATCGGCACTTTCTAGGACAATAAAGGGATCACTACCCCCTAATTCTAAAACAACTTTTTTAATCTGTTTACCGGCTGCTGATGCTAAACTAGCCCCGGCAGGTTCACTTCCGGTTAATGTCGCGGCTTTTACCCTAGGATCATTAATAATCGATTCTACCTGAGACGCACCGATCAGTAGAGTTTGAAAACAACCTGCCGGAAACCCTGCTTCTGCGAGGATAGCTTCAATAGCTAAGGCGCATTGAGGGACGTTAGAGGCGTGTTTGAGAATGCCTACATTACCGGCCATCAATGCAGGGGCAGCAAAGCGAAAGACTTGCCACAAGGGAAAATTCCAAGGCATCACGGCTAGAATGACCCCTAGGGGTTGATAACGGATAAAGCTACGACTGGCATCCGTTTCGGCTTCCACATCTTTGAGAAACTCAGCAGCATTGTCTGCGTAATAACGACACACCAAAGCGCATTTTTTGGCTTCTGCGATCGCGCTTTTGATCGGTTTACCCATTTCTAGGGTCATGGTTTCCCCTAGTTTACGTTGATCTCTTTCTAAAATATCAGCAGCCGCCTTTAACCATTGACTTCTTTGTTCAAGGGAGATTTTGCGATACTGTTTAAAGGTCGTCTCTGCTAAAGCCAGTTTAACCTCAATCTCGTCTACCGGTGTCGGTTCAAAGATTTTTACTGTTTCTCCCGTTGCTGGGTTAACTGTAGCGATACCCATTGTTCCTCCTAAATTCCCCTAAGTGTGTACAATCATAGTGATCCCTTCTTTAGTGTGCTATTACTACACAAAAGTTAAGGGGATTTTTTGGGAATTTTTAACATCTATTTCTACATTGACTCTTTATGAAGAGCATCAACTAAAAAATTAATATTTCTCTACATAAGTTTGCTTGTTGCAACAAACTATCCTCTTTTGGTAGCGCAATAGTATTTATTATTTAAAATATACTTATCTAGTTTCGATAGATTTGACGACGATGACCAATTTTAATAACTAAAATAACTAAAATATCTTTTTCTATTTTATAAATAATTCGATATTCACCTACCCTTATTCTTAGTCTTCCCTGTCCGTTTTTTAGTTTTTTTATACCAGAAGGATAAGGATTAATTTTTAACATATCAATTTTATCTCTGATTCTTTCTTGAACATCTCTAGGAAGTTTAGAAAGTTCTTTTTTTGCGCTTTTTAAAAATTCAATTTTATATTCTGTCATATTTTAAATTATAAGTTTAAATCTTTTTTGACATCTTCCCAAGCAATTCTTTCTTGATTTTTAGGGTCATTTTCAGCTAGTATAGCATCTCGTATATCTAATAAGTCCTCTAATTCTTCTACATCAATTACTGTTAACTTACCTTGACTAATTTGTTGTAATAGTTCATCAACAGACAAGTTTAATTCATTAGCAAGTTTGGTAATACCAATAAGAATATCTTGAGATAAGGTTACTTGAGTCATAATAGTTTAAAAATGTATTGTTTGAATTAGTTGATCTTTTATTTTAAAGGGCTTTATGGTTTTGCTCCTTTACTCCTTTACTTTACCATCTTTATATTTTATAATTAAGATGTATTCAGTAATTCCCTCAAAAATCTAAACTTATCTTAAAATATCATAATAATGAAAATTTTGCGCACCCTACGTAATTAATCGGACAACATATTATTATTTAACAAAAGAAAATAGTTGATCACAGTTTAACTGAAGGTTAGGAAATAAGGCAGATTTAATAATATCTCCTTGACGTAACAACACTTTTTGATATTCATCATTAACTAACTGACAAATTGTTATAGTCGGTTGTTTAGGACTCCCAATATAGTATTTTCCTCCAATTCCTAAATAATCAACAATCCAATATTCAGGAATTTTTAAAGACTCGTAATCTTCATATTTACGTGCATAATCATTTTGCCAGTTATTACTAACAACTTCTACCACTAATTTAATAGTTGTTCCCAATGTAATCACAGGTTCATGACTCCAAAGAGGTTCATTTTTTAAAGCATTTTCATCAAGAATAATAACATCAGGACGAAACGCACTAATAGAACTCAAAGGTTGAATTAAACAACGATGAGGAATAAAAAAGGGTAGATTAAAGCGATCAATTTCAACATTGAACTTTCGACTAATGAAAGCTGCTACTTGTTCATGGGTTCCTGTCGGTTCCAGATCAACTAATTCCCCATCAATCAGTTCATAACGTTCATTATCTCCATATTGACTAATAAATTCATCAACATTGATGCCGGTAATAGTTGGCGATCGCATAATCAATTCCATTAATAATAATCTGTTTATATACAATAGGTAAATCTAAACTTTAATCTATGAAACCGTCAAAGATTGACCATTATTCTTGGCAGTTAGCTTTAAAATAAAAGGAGCAGCTTTTTTGCTCCATTGCTCAGGAGATTCAAAACCATTAGCATTTTCTCCCCAACAAGTTTGTAACATTTCAGTGTTAATAATGCCTGGATTTAACGCAATGATTCCGATTCCTTTAGGAACTTCTTGAGCTAATCCTTGGGATAACCCTTCAATCGCCCATTTTGAAGTACAATAGGGAACCACTTCAGGAGAGGTTGAACGACCCCATCCCGAACTAAAATTAACAATAATGCCTTTCTTTTTTGCCATCATCGCCGGCAAAAATCCCCTAATGGTTCGTACCACGCCATTAATATTAATATCGGTTAATTGAATAAAATCTGCTTCACTAATTTCCCATAAAGGTAAAGGTTGATTAATAATAGCTGCATTGTTGATTAAAAAATCAGGGCTTCCCCATTGTTCGATCACTCGATTGCTCCATGTTTGTACTTGTTGGTTATTAGATAAATCAACCACATCAAAATCATGATTCGGGTAAAGATGATTGAGTTTTTCTATCTCCTCAATAGAACGACCACAGCCAATAATTTTATGGCCTTTTTTAATTAATTCTTCTCCTAAAGCTCTTCCTAATCCTTTAGTGATTCCTGTAATAATAATGGTGAAAGATTCTTTCATTTTAATGGTTAATGCTCTACTAATAGTGATTATCTCATAGAAACCTAGTAACTCTACCGTTTGGAAGATGAACAGGCTTATTTTTAGTCGTTAGGGTAATAAATGATAACTAAATTAATTATCTTATTATTATGGTACAGACAAACAATTCTTCTCAACCGTTATCTTCATCTAATCCTAACGAAATACCCGATCGCAAAATCACTGAACCCTCTGAACCCAATACTATTCCCCCAGGAGTCAGCGACCGCAACACCGGAATGGGTGCAACCCTCGAATCTGATGACTATCGTCTTGCATCGGGAGAAAACACCACTGCAGGGGACCCGGACGCGATGACAGAACAAGCTAAAGTGGTCGGAGAAGAAGCGATCGGTGGTGATACTCCCACACCGGATCAAAATAATGTTGATGACATTGGAGACGCAACAGGGGTTGACTTTGCACCTTCAGAACCGGTAGAAGTGTTCGACGAAATGCAACAACGAGATCGCGATCGCTTTGAACTTGATCCCAATTCTAAAGAATCTTAATCAGTGAGTAAAAATCTTAACTTATTTAATCAGCAAAAATGGCGTAATTTCTTCTTAGAAACCCTTATTTATTCTAATATTTGGGTGGCTTCTGCCATTGCCTCCCTTTGTTTTAGTTTTCAATTGTTGATGGGACTTCCCTTAGATTGGCGATCGCCGTTATTTTGTTTCGGGGCTGCTTTAATTCCTTATCATGTGGATCGGGTAGTCGATGCTTATGTTCAAAAAAGTCCCGATCGCAATGTTCAATCTTATTTTCAAAAGCCAGGGTTTTTAGTTTGGTTTTTGATAGTTTTAGGATTGACTGTTGTTGTTACCCTATTATGGTTTGCACCGACTGCTGTTCGCTACGTTAGTTTAGTGGGTATTTTGCCTTTAATTTATGGGGTTCCTTTGTTTCCTGGATCAAATCAATGGTATCGACTTAAGGATATTCCTGGGTCTAAAGCGTGGATTGTGGGTGGTATTATTACTTATGCTGTTGTTAGTTTGCCTTGTGCGTATGCTAACTATCAGCCTCAAGGACTTCCTTTTATTTTGACTACCTTATTTTTGTTTATTTTCATTGTTACGAATTCCCATAGTTTTGATTTACGAGATATAGACTCAGATCAAGAAAAAGGAGTGATTACTTTACCTTTGATGATGGGAATAGACAGAATGAAAATTTTACTATCTATTCTCAATGTATCGGTGTTAGTGCTATGGGTTTGGGCTTGGTCATCTTTCTTACTACCATTTAACCCAGAGATAATAATTGCTATTTTTATTACTCTGTTGTATTTACAGATACTTAAGCCCTCAACCCCTCGACCTATTTATTCAGTGGTTATTGATGGCTTTTTATTTGTTCCTTTGTTAGTTCAGGGATTATTTCATTTTGTTACATAAATAAATCCCCCTGATTAAGAGGGATTGTTTTTGTTACAAACAGTGTATAAGTTTTACACTAATAAATCATCAATAGATAATTAACTAATAGAAATACTAATAACTGTTACTACGCCAATAGACCATACAATAAACGACCAGATCCAGTTGACTATCATTAAGTTAGCCTCCTCATACTAATTAATAAGCGTTCCCTTGATATCATCCCTCAATAAAGATGAATTCAGTTAGGGAAAATTGAAACAATGTAACCCGTTGATGCTCAGAGAGTTTCAAGGCGATCGCAAAATTTATAGTTGCTGATGGTGATGGTTTTTGACAAACTCATTGAAGATACCTCCACGATGCTCTAATTCGGCATACAATACACGATGACTGTATAATTATTGTCCTATAAAAACAACTAATTTATTGTTGATAGTGAACCAACATAGACCCATTAAGCTTTTCTATACATACTATAGCAAATTATTCAAGTTGTTGCAATAAAACTTTACATAAAGGGTAAGTTAAGGGCGATCGCTTAGTGTCTATGGACTCATAGCAGTTATCTTGATGAGATCAGCAAGGATCACCAATTGGTGATCCTTGCTGAATACACTTGATACAATTTAAAGGTTAGTTAAAGCCCCAGTTAATGGTAGGTTTAACTCCTGCTTTATCAACGACAGCATAGTTAATATCTGTAAATTGAGACGGAGATAATTTAAAGATCCAATAACTATTAGTTCCGTAACTTTCTCCTGTTTCATCACACATTACTTTACCGGCCCATTCATCGGCAGGATCTTCGGCATCGGTGAGTAATTTAATGCCACAATCATTGAGTAATTCTTTCATTTTTGCATTCATTTCTTGGGCATTGGGATTATCAGATAAGCCATATTCT
>NZ_PRLH01000055.1 GCF_003013815.1 Cyanothece sp. BG0011
ATTAAAAGGCAAGGTTGTATGAGAAATGTTATCTTATTTGAATAGATGTCTTTCTGACTCTATTCTCTTTGCTTTTGGTGAAAAAAAGCAGTGAAAATTCTAGATCATCTTCACTGCCCTGAGTTTTAGATAAATTTAAAGAACAATAAGTCAACTAAAACACCCATTGTCTCTAATCATCGTAAACTCGACATTCAACTGCATCGGGATTATCGTCACAGTATTGTTCAAAGTTTGTTTTTGGGGTTTGTTTTTGACGTTGATGGGAAGCTTCTGCTTGAAGTTCCTCTACTGCATCCCAAGCAGCTGCACAATTTCCAGAATCGCTTCCTTCGGTGCTACAGACGTTTTTTGCGTTTTCTCTTTCTTGTTGGATTTGATCGTCAATGTTACTCATAATTGCTAATCTCTTAAACACTCCTATTGATTATAGTTGTTGAATAACCCTATCGCATAGACGAATAGATATTCTTTGTGTAACCCAGGATTTGATAGTTAGCTTGGTTTGAACGCCTGACTCTTTTCTTTACCTAATATTTAGAGAATGACATCAGAAGTCGTTCAACGTTGCTCTTAATACTATAGTACAACTTGAGCTAAGGGACGGATTAGGGAGATAATACCCTATTGGGTTGGGATATCCTAACTCTAGGCGGATCGAAATTTTCTTTTTTCCCTGACATAGACTGAGCTATTGAATTTTAGCTTCTAAGGACTTGAGATACTCTGTATTCACCCTAGATTCACGGGTTAGAGCAATTTTTCCGGTGCGGGCCACTTCCCGAATACCAAATTTGTTTAACATTTGGACAATGGCCACCATTTTTCCGGGGTCACCGACCACTTCTACGGTCACGGTATCATCAGAAATATCGACAATTCTCGCTCGGAAAACTTGAGCCACTTCTAACACCTCGGCCCGGTTAGTGGCCGTGACACTCACTTTAACTAACATCAGTTCTCTTTCTACACAAGGGGTTTGGGTAATATCGTTGACTTTGAGGACGTTAATCAATTTGTAGAGTTGTTTGGTTAACTGTTCAATTGTGCTATCATCGCCAGGAACCACCATCGTAATGCGAGAAATTCCAGGTTGTTCAGCAGGACCGACAGCTAAACTCTCAATATTAAACCCACGACGAGCAAATAAACCAGCAATACGGGTTAAAACGCCGGCTTCATCTTCCACTAGGACAGAAAGGGTATGTTTCATAGTTTTTGAAGTGTTTAAAATCATGTTGGGGATGGTTCGGGGTTGGCCACAGAAAATGGGTTCATGAGCTATTTACCCTGTCTTAATCTTAGAATAATGCGATCGGGTTGGGGATCTGAAAATTTTATAGAAAATCTCTAGATTATCAATCGTGTTAGTTTAGAGTGGATTGATGCTTAAATTAGAAGCCAAAAGGCAACAAACACAACTAAAATGCTGTTGATTATTCCTTCTTTGGTTCGTTTTTTACTATTATTATTCCTTAGTTTCAGTTTATCCCTTTCTTGGTCTATTTTTCCTGGTCATAATATCATCGCTTCTTCTCCTCCGTTAGGCCAAGAACAACAAGGTAGACAATGGTATCAACAAGGAGATATCAATCAAGCGATCGCAATTTGGTTAAATCTCTTTAAAGGATATCAAGAACAAGGAGACACCCTTAGTCAAGGGAGAGTGTCCAGCTATCTTGCTTTAGCCTATAGTCAATTGGGACAATGGGAAGAAGCAGACCGTTTTATTAATACCAGTTTAGCGTTGTTACAATCTCAATCCCAGGATAATCAAACCCTCCCTATTTTAGCTGAAGCTTTCAATATTCAAGGAACCTTATTATTAGCTAAAGGCTCACCTTTGGCTGCTTTATCCAGTTGGGAAACAGCCACAGAAACCTATGAAAAAGTTCAGGATAAGACTGGTATTCTTCGCACCCATATTAATCAAGCTAGAGCATTACAAGCATTAGGATTATATACCCAAGCTTGTCACAAATTAGCCAATCAGTTGATGGAAAATCCTGTGAAATGTTACGAGTTAAAGCTTGATAATATCACTGTTGCATTATCTGACAATTTAACCTCTTTAGAGCAAGCAGGATGGTTGAGTTTATCACAAATTTTACGTCAACAGGGGAATTTAGAAAGTTCTCAATTAATACTCGATCAGATTTTATCTCAAGTCTCTTCTTCTCAAGTCAAAGCTTCTATTTTGTTTAATTTAGGACAAAATCTCGAATTACAAAATGACATAGAAGGAGCCAAAGAAACTTATCAGCAGTCTATACTTATAGCGACTAACTTAGAAAGTAAACTAAAGAGTCAGTTAGCTGAACTCAATTTATTAATTAGTCAAAACTCATGGAAAGAAGCACAACAGTTGCTCATTACGATAGAAAACAATTTATTACAAACTCCTTTAAATCAAACTCAAGTCGATAGTCAAATTTACTTAGCTAATCTTTTACTAAAATGGAGTAATTTAGCTGACTCCTCTGATTTATTACCCTCTTGGCAAAGCATCAAAGATTTATTAGAAAAGGCTCAAAAAGAATCGGAAATCATTAACTATGAAAAAGGAATTATTTATGCCATTGGTGATTTAGGAAAACTTTATGAAAAACTGGCTTTTGTACAAACTTGTCAAGGGCAAGATGCTGCCCTAGGGGATTTATTTAATTGTTCTCAAACTTATCAATTTAAGGATATTAATCAAATCAATCTTACCAGCAAAGCATTAAATGAAAAAGCAAAACAATTAACGGAACAAGCCTTAATAAAGTCTCAAGCCATACAACTGACTAATGTTACTTATAAATTACAATGGCAATTAGGAAGAATTCTCTATCGTTTAGGGCTTGAAAAAGAAGCAATTGCCGCTTATTTAGGAGCCGTAAATAATCTGAAAACTTTAAGAGATGATTTAGCTAATAATAGAGAATATAAATTTTCTTTTCAAGAAGAAGTTGAACCTGTTTATAGAGAATTACTGAGTTTGTTATTACCTAGAAATAATCAAGAAATTGTTAGTCAAAAAGAATTAGAAGAAGCTCGTCAGCAAATTGAAGCCTTACAAGCAGCCCAATTAAATAACTTTTTTAATGATATTTGTGTTGAAAGTCAACCCGTTGATATCGCTGAAATTGATGATACTGCTGCTATCATTTATCCAATTATATTAAGCGATCGCTTGGCTGTTTTAGTCAGTTTACCTGATCAATCTTTACGAGTTCATATTACTGACATTTCTCAACAAGAATTAGAAAAACAAGTCAAACAATTTCGCTATAATATAGTAATACGGAGTCAAAGAGAATTTTTTGATGATGGTAAAGTTTTATATAAATGGTTAGTTGAACCTTTTTTCAATGAACTACAAAAAAATAAAATTAAAACTTTAGTATTTGTACCAGATGGAATCTTTAGAAATGCACCGATGGGAGCTTTATATGACGGTCAAAAATATCTAATTGAAAACTATCGAGTTGCTTTAAGTCCTGGACTCAGTTTATTATCACCCAAACCTTTACAAAATCAAGGATTAAATACACTTTTTGGCGGACTAACAGAAACGTTTCAACAAGAAGGATTAGTTCCTTTGTTTTATGTTAGACAAGAATTAAACGCAATACAAAAACAAGTTCCTACTACTAATTTACTAAATGAAGAATTTACCTTAGATAATTTACAAAATGTCTTAGAAAATCAATCATTTCCTATCGTTCATTTTGCCACTCATGGTCAATTTAGTTCTCAATTTGAACAAACTTATATCGTTGCTTGGGATAGCTATATTAATGTGTTAGAATTAGAAAAGTTGCTGAAAGAAAATGACCCTAAAGGCAATAAACCTATAGAATTATTAATCTTAAGTGCTTGTGAAACAGCATCAGGAGATAGTCGCGCAGCCTTGGGGTTAGCAGGGTTTGCTGTACGTGCCGGTGCAAGAAGTACCTTAGCCACATTATGGTCAGTAAATGACCAAGCGACTGCGGAAATTATGGAACGATTTTATCAACAATTATCTACTAATAAATTATCAAAAGCAGAGGCTTTAAGACAAGCACAATTATCGATGTTAAAAAATCGTTGGTATAAACATCCTTTTTACTGGTCAGCTTATACCTTAGTAGGAAATTGGCTGTAATATTTTATATAAAACGTGCTTTTCTAAAGGGTGTCCTTTTGGCAATACTGGATGATTAAATTCATCAATATATTTCATATTAATACGTTCCATAACCTTACGAGAACGGACATTTTGAGACGCAGTAAAAGAAACAATTTCTGATAAACCTAATTCTTGAAATCCATAATCAAGAGATGCTTTTGCCCCTTCTGTAGCATAACCTTTTCCCCAATAATCATAAGCTAAACGCCAACCAATTTCAACACAAGGGGTAAAGAAAGCATCAAATTTAGGAATCGATAAACCAATAAATCCGATAAAGCTTTTATCTTCAATTAATTCTACAGCAAATAGTCCATACTGATAATCACGAAAATGAGTTTTGATACGTTCAACAAAACTATCACTTTCTTGTTTTGATAATAATTTTGGCATAAATTCCATCACTCTAGGATCAGAATTTAGCTTAAAAAAGGGTTCTTTGTCTTTTTCTTTCCACTCTCTTAGTTTTAATCTTGGTGTTAAAATTTTTAGCATATTTTTAAATCAAATTACTTTTTATTTATAAAAATTATTAATTAAACCATCAATAAGTTGTTAATTTCTATTCCTATTTCAGGAAAAGCAAGAGGATAAATGATTCCCCTAGTCAGTTCACTACATTTCTGATATTGAAACCCTTGAAGTTGATTAAATACCCAGAGTTTTTTTATGAGGTAAATCAATCACCCAATATTCACAGATACCATTACGAGCATAAGTAATTGTTTTTTCTTCTAAATCTCTTTTTAAAGTTTGATTAGATACTTCAATTAACCAATAGATATCTTCAGGATAAGGATGATGAGTTAGATAGTTAGTATAAGGAGAAATAACAACAGCAATATCAGGTTCAGGTTCCGAATTATCTAGTGTAATGGGATGAGCTTCCCTAATGATAGCTTTGCCTCGTAATAAGTTTCTGAGATATTCTGCTACTGAATAATATTTTAATATATAATTTCATGTCTAACTTGCTGAATTACTAATTATTCTTCGGTTCAGGGAAATAATTAATATTTAATAGTTCTTCGAGAGCATAAGGATTATCAGCAGGAAATTGAACATCAAAATTAGTTTTTTGCTTCACATAAGCTAAGGCATCTTGATAAAGTGATGGTAATTCTTTAGCTAAATGATTTCGTAAATTAGTGGTTAATTTCCGTTTTAGTTGTGTCCGAAATCCTATGATTTCTGCTTTCCAGTGAGATTTATTATGTTGATATTCTTGTGACCAATATTGTAGCAATAATAAGTGACGTATAACCTGTTCTAAAAGACTCTCTACTGCATTTTTTTTCACTCCTTCCCAAAGCTTCTAATTCCTCAATCAAATTTTCTAAATCTAATTCATGAAAGCGATTATCTTTTAAAATTTTAATAGTTTCTTCTAGCCATTGATGAGGATCAATGTCATATAAAGTTTTTAATTCAGTAATAATAGTCATAATTCAATAAATAGATAAAGATATGAAGGTGGGCATTGCCCACCCTACTATTTTAACGAGTCACAGAGGTAACTTTTTCTGTTGATTCTTGAGGCATTTCTTGCGGTCTGGTTTTGCGTTTTCCTTCCCCTTCTCCTGTAATTAAACGGGCCCCACGACCACGGGTAAAGTAATTCCAACCCCACTGAACCATGACCACCAATTTATTATCAAATTCAATGAGATAGTAAATGTGGGCCCAAACCCAAATAAACCAAGCCAAGAACCCTGAGAATTTCGCAAAGCCTAAATTAACTACCGCCTTATTCATACCAATGACTGCTAGATTACCATAGTCGTTATAGACGAATGGGGGTAAAGATTCTCCTTGGAGGCGTTTTTTGATTAATTTGGCTACATAAGCCCCTTGTTGCATGGCTACCGGTGCTACACCGGGTAAAGGCCGTTCTCCTTGGTGCGGAAAGTTCGCTAAATCACCGAGAACAAAGATATCAGAATAGCCTGGAATACTCAGGTCAGGCTCAACCACAACCCGTCCAGCCCGATCTAATTGTACGCCGGTTCGTTCAGCCAATACCTTGCCCATTCTCGACGCTTTCACCCCAGCCGCCCATAAAATGGTACGAGAGTTAATTTGTTTAATTTGTTCTCCTTGGCGGACCGTTACCACGTGGTCATTGATATCTGTAACCATAGACTGGGTTTGGACTGTTACCCCTAAATGGTGTAAATCTTCGGCTGCTTTGGCCGATAATTCTGGGGGATAAGGAGGAAGAACGCGATCTAACCCTTCAACGAGGAGAATTTTCGCTTCTTTAGGATCGATGCTGCGAAAATCACCAGCTAAAGCACCGTGAGCAATTTCTGCGATCGCCCCGGCCATTTCCACTCCAGTCGGGCCACCCCCAACAATAACAAAAGTTAACCAAGCTTGACGCTTAACGGGGTCTGTTTCCTTTTCGGCTGCTTCAAAGGCCATAAAGATACGGCGACGAATTTCTATGGCATCCTCAATGGTCTTTAACCCTGGTGCGAGGGGTTCCCAGTGATCATTGCCAAAATAGTGATGAGAAACCCCTGTGGCTAAAACTAAGATATCGTAGGGAATGGGTTCATGATTATCTAAGATAACCTCTTTTTTCTCAGGATCGAGATCGATGGCATGATCTAAGAGAACTTTCGTATTTTTATGTTGACGTAAAACCAATCGTAAAGGTGAAGAAATATCAGCCGGAGAGAGAATTCCTGTGGCTACTTGATAAAGTAAAGGTTGAAAGAGATGAAAATTACGTTTATCAATAAGTGTTACCTGTACAGAGGTATTTTTGAGGTCTTGAGCCGTGTATAAACCTCCGAAGCCTCCACCAATGATAACCACGTTTGCTTGATTTTTTAAGGCGTTACGATCCATAACTGTTTTAAACTCCTGTCGCGTGGAACCCACGCAGCTAACTTGCCTCACCCACAGTGTAAAGGGAATGCAAAAAAGGTTAAGTAACTAGAGTTACATGGTTGACGCTCCCTACGAATACAATTCGGGGGATTCTTGGTTCAGCGATACACCTTTAAACTACCTATCCTTACGGCAATACTTAAACCAAATACCCGTAGAAAACTACTAAATATCGAGCTTAACTTAGATAGTCCCAGAGGGCTTATCTCCCCAAGCGTACTAGGATACAATCCTAGAGTTATCCTGCGCCCCAGGATACCTTGCTTAAATTAGTTTACTTTTCTGGATTTTGCTACTCGTTAAAGCGCATACGTTTTTAGAGAGGTTGCTCGCGCCTCCGTTATCAGTGTCGCTTTACGTCGTAATCTAGGGTAGTACCGACGAATTCTACCTGCACTGAGCTAACTCGAATCAATATAATATAGATTTTGTCGGACGGCAATCAATTCCCTGTCGAGCTTATCCCCATAGTTAGAAACTAGGGGCTTGCGCTCTCCGTTTTTCTCGGTCAAACCATCGCGTCAAGTTCCTTAAAAATGTTAGGATTGCGACAGAAAGAGAAACGTGATAAAAGAAAAGGAACCAACGCTACATGCAAGAGTTTGACAAGTCAATATCTTTTGACGGACGGGATATTCGGCTAAAGCTAGGATTGTTAGCCCCCCAAGCTGGCGGGGCAGTCTTGATTCAGTCCGGGGATACGGCAGTTTTGGTGACAGCAACAACATCGAAAGGAAGAGAAGGCATCGACTTTTTACCCTTGACCGTAGATTATGAAGAGAGACTTTATGCTGCAGGGCGTATCCCAGGGGGCTTTTTAAGACGGGAAGGCCGTCCCCCAGAACGGGCAATCCTCATTAGTCGTTTAATTGACCGTCCTTTACGGCCCCTATTTCCCAGTTGGTGGCGTAATGACATTCAAATCATTGCCACTACTCTCTCGATGGATGAAGAAGTTCCCCCCGACGTTTTAGCGGTGACAGGGGCTTCTATTGCTGTGATTCAGGCACAAATTCCGTTTTACGGTCCGATGGCCGCGGTGAGAGTGGGTTTAATAGGCGATGACTTTATTATTAATCCCACCTATCGAGAAGTCGAAAGTGGGGATCTCGATCTCGTGGTAGCAGGAAGTCCTGATGGTGTGGTCATGGTCGAAGCCGGGGCCAACCAATTGCCAGAGCAAGATATTATCGAAGCCATTGATTTTGGTTATGAAGCGGTGAGAGATTTAATCGGGGCCCAATACGACATCATGGAAGAGTTGGGCATGGAAATCGCCAAAGCTGAACCGCCATCGGTGAATGAAGCCCTGGAAAAATTTATCAGTGATCGCGCTGCTGACTCTATTAAAAAGGTTCTGGTTCAGTACGATCTCGGTAAAGCCGAACGGGATACAGCCCTCGATAATATCAAAGAAACGGCCATTGAAGAGGCGATCGCCGAACTCCCCGAAGATGATCCCATTAAAGTGACCACCAGCGAAGATCCCAAAGCGGTGGGCAATCTTTACAAAGGGTTAACTAAAAAGTTAATGCGATCGCAAATCGTCGACGAAGGCATTCGGGTGGATGGCCGTAAACTCGATGAAGTGCGCCCCATTTCCTGTCGGGTAGGACTCTTACCCCCAAGAGTACATGGTAGTGCCTTATTTACCAGAGGACTGACCCAGGTCTTTTCTCTAGCTACTTTAGGGACTCCAGGAGATGCCCAAGACTTGGGGGATGATCTCCACCCCGAAGACGAAAAACGCTATCTCCATCACTACAATTTCCCTCCTTTTTCTGTGGGAGAAACGAAACCCCTGCGTTCCCCAGGCCGACGAGAAATCGGTCACGGGGCTTTAGCCGAACGGGCGATTCTTCCTGTTTTACCGCCCCAAGATGAGTTTCCCTATGTGGTTCGGGTGGTTTCAGAAGTGGTTTCTTCTAACGGTTCGACCTCAATGGGTTCAGTCTGTGGGTCCACTTTGGCTTTAATGGATGCTGGTGTTCCCATTACTAAACCCGTTAGTGGGGCTGCGATGGGACTGATTCGAGAAGGGAAAGAAGTTCGTATCCTCACCGATATTCAAGGCATTGAAGACTTTTTAGGGGATATGGACTTTAAAGTGGCCGGAACCGACACCGGTATCACGGCTTTACAAATGGATATGAAAATTACGGGACTATCAATGGATGTTGTGGCTAAAGCCATTGAACAAGCTTTACCAGCCCGTTTACATATCCTTGATAAAATGCTGGGGGCTATTGACCAACCTCGCCCTGAACTCTCTCCTTTTGCCCCGCGTCTGTTGACAATGAAAATTGATCCAGAACAAATTGGCTTAGTCATTGGACCGGGTGGTAAAACCATCAAGAGTATCACTGAACAAACCGGTTCAAAAATTGATATTGCTGATGATGGAACAGTTACCATTGCTGCCATTCAAGCGAAAAAAGCAGAACGGGCCCGTGACCTCATTTTTAACATGACTCGTAAACTGAACGAAGGGGAGGTTTATTTAGGTCGTGTTACCCGTATTATTCCTATCGGGGCTTTTGTGGAAGTCTTACCAGGGAAAGAAGGTATGATCCATATTTCTCAATTGGCCGAAAGGCGTGTCGGTAAGGTAGAAGAAGAAGTCGCCGTCGGGGATGAAGTGGTGGTTAAGGTTCGTGAAATCGACAATAAAGGCCGTCTCAATTTAACTCGTTTGGGTATTCATCCCGATGAAGCGGCCGCCGTTCGCAAAACCTTCTAACGACAGAAGTCCTAACTTCCCATCTTACTAGCTAAACATAGATTAGCCTTAGATAGGGAGACAATCCTTAGAAAGGATAAATAATAATCAGTAAAATGGAAACCTAGGTTAACCTAGGTTTTTGTTTTTCGGGTCAGTTCAATGTTGAAAACGATATTAGGGATTATCAGTAGCACTATTTTTCTAAGTTCTCCTCTATTAGCCTTAACTACAGGGAATAATCTGACTCTATTTAATAAATCTCCCCGTTTGCTTGATACGGTGACGACATTAAGTCGTATTCGTGTTGAAGGGGCAACCTATTACTTTACGGTTCACTTACCGACGGATGTGGGAGAATCGTTACAACAATTGACCCTTCAACAAACTCAAGGATTAGAAACAATTTATTTTTATTTAGATGATACGATTGCTTTTGAAGGAAGACCGGTTAATAGAGATGGTCATTTAAACATTGCTAGAGTTAAAAGAAATCTCGATAATAATACCATTGCGGTGATTTTTGATCCTCCCATTCCTCCAGGAAACACCTTTACCATTGCCATGAAACCTAAAAGTAATCCCGAACTTAGTGGGGATTATCAATTTGCGATTACTGCTTATCCGGCTGGGGAAAATGCCCAAGGTTTATATTTAGGGTTAGGTCGATTGAATTTTAATGCAAAAGGCGATCGCTTTCCCTAGATAATCTTCAAAACAGTATCAATTAACTGTAATAGCTTATAATGACGATAAGCTACTATAAACAATTAACTCATCTATTTTAAAAACTTCTATGAAAGTAATTGATTATTTTGATAAAGCTTACATTATTAACTTACCAGAAAGACAAGATAGACTCACAGCAATGAAACGAGAGTTAGAAAAAGCAGAAATGCCTATTGATTCTAATAAAGTTAATTTATTTTCTGCGATAAAACCTACAGAAGCTCAACCTTTTAAGACCATTGGACAAAAAGGATGTTTTTTAAGCCATTACACCATTCTCAAAGAAGCGAGAGATAAGAATCTTCAAAATGTTTTGATTATGGAAGACGATTTACAAATTGCTGAGGATTTTTATCAAAAGAGTGATATGCTTATTGAGCAACTCAAACAACATGATTGGGCATTTGTTTATTTTGGACATAGATTAGAGCAAGATAATATTAAAGAGGGTAATATAAAAATTCAGTTACAACCGTGTAAACTTCCCATAGTAACTGCTCACTTTTATGGTGTTAATGGAATAATACTCGATTCTTTAGTTAAGTTTCTTGAGGTGATTCAACAAAGACCACCTGGACATCCTGATGGTGGTCCTATGCACGTCGATGGTGCTTTTTCAACTTTCCGTAAACGAAATCCAGATTTACTAACTTTGGTATCTGTTCCCAATTTAGGATGGCAAAGGAGTTCACGGAGTGATATTGCAAATCTGAAATGGTTTGATAAAACACCAATGTTGAGACAGATCGTTAATATAGGACGAATCATGAATAATAAACTTAAATCCTAAAAGTAGCAATCAGGACTTTATTCGAGACATGATCACAGAAAAACATCCTACTGTTAGTCCACTAATAAACCTCATAATCTAAGTTAAGGTAATCCTATCTAGGATAAGCTATTAACATAATTAATTAAAACCTCTTGTTTTTCCATAAGCATACTGATTTTTTCATCAAGTTTTTTCTATCAGTTAGTATATAATCTCTAGGTTTTTCCGTGATGCCCAACATAGAAAAGTGGTCATGCCATTTGAACCCCCATCGTCTTCCAAGAGGCTTCCAAGGAATCCCATAAGCATCAGCAAGAATTGCTGCATGAAGTGATTCTGTTTCTATTTTCTCACAAGACCATAATTTTCTTAACCAGGGAAGAATACCCTCATCAGTTCTAGTGGAAAAAATATCACTAAATTGAAAATGCCGTAAAGACCTAAAACTGTTGATAAATTGAAACTTGACTGCTTGTGATGTTGATGACTCATTATAAAAGGATTTATGATTATCTAATCCATAACTCCACCTATATATCCTAGCTGACTTTCCTGGTACAGCAGATACATCCCGACTAATATATTTCGGCAAAAGAATGCCAGGATCAGCTACACCATACATTTCATCTAATCCATACGCCTTACAAGTAGCACTACCTCTAACACAAATCACTTTGCTTTTTTCTGGAATAGGTGTTACTTTTCCATATTGATAACCTGACCCAAATACAATTAAAGGGAGGTCAAGTTCGTTCGATTTCATACAAGATGAACGTATTCCTAATAATGAGCCAATTCCTAATAATATATAATGAGGATTTTCAATCTGCAAACTCAATGCAGAAAAAAGTTTTGGCAAGAGAAAAACATTTAATGGTTCATCTCCAAGGTTTTGATGTCCAGCTATATTTTTTTTTGATGAGTTAAATGATGTAGATAAAAACCATCTTGGTGCTACTCGATTCCACATAACAAATCTCTCCAGTATCTTTTATTCACATTTTATAGCAAATCTGCAACAATTAGTAATTATTCAAATCTCTAACCATAGACTTTTTGATAATAGTCTTGATACTCTTTTGATAGTAAAGGTTGCCACCAATCTTGATGATTCAGATACCATTTAATGGTTTTTCTTAAGCCATTTTCTACGGTTTCTTGGGGTTTCCAGCCTAATTCTGTTTTGATTTTTGTCGCATCAATAGCATAACGGCGATCGTGTCCAGGTCGATCTTTTACAAAAGTAATTAACTCTTTTGCCGGTTTAACCGGTAAGTCTGGGGCTAACTCATCCATTAGATTACATAACAGGGTGACTAAGTCAATATTTTTAACTTCATTATTGCCCCCGATATTATAAGTTTCTCCTGGTTTTCCTTTATTAATAACGGTTTCTAATGCTGAACAATGATCCCCTACATATAACCAATCTCTAATATTTTGGCCATCTCCATATACAGGTAAGGGTTTACCTAATAAAATATTAATACACATCAAGGGGATTAGTTTTTCAGGAAAGTGATAAGGTCCATAATTATTAGAGCAATTAGTGATGATTGTTGGTACATTATAAGTATGAAAATAAGCTCTTGCTAGGTGATCACTCCCTGCTTTTGAGGCAGAATAAGGACTATTAGGTGCATAAGGCGTTGTTTCTGCAAAAGCGGGATCATCGGCTTCTAAACTACCATAAACTTCATCGGTAGAGACATGGAGAAAACGATAATCTTCTGGCTTTCCTTGCTCATTCCAATAGTGACGAAAACTCTCTAATAAAGTAAAGGTTCCAATGACATTGGTTTGAATAAAAGCATCAGGGCCAAGAATAGAACGATCAACATGAGATTCAGCGGCAAAATGAGCGACTGTGGTGATATTTTCTTCTTTCAAGAGGTTATCAATTAAAGGGCGATCGCAAATATCTCCTTGAATAAATTTAAAGTTTTGTCTATCTTCTAAATCCGCTAAATTTTGACGATTTCCAGCATAAGTCAAAGCATCTAAAACAATTACGTTATCATCAGGATAATGATTAGACCAATGATGTACAAAGTTGGAACCAATAAAACCGGCACCACCAGTGATTAAAATACTTTTTTTTTCTTTAGATAAGGACATAAGCTAATAATTTAATTACCAAATTTTATCCATTTTCAACCTAAAGCCTGGCAAAATAGGATCACCGCTCAAGGTTGTTGGATTCTCTAAACATTTTACTGTTGTTTGGGGACGATATATATGGACTTGGCGATTTTTGCGATCAATGAGCCAGCCTAATTTTACGCCATTATCGATATATTCTTGTAGTTTATCTTGAAGGGATTGCAGTTGATCGCTAGGGGAGCGTATTTCTACGATAAAATCAGGACAAATGGGAGCAAATCTAATTTTCTGGTCTTCTGTGAGAGAATTCCATTTTTTCAATGTCATCCAAGCTGCATCAGGAGAACGATCTGCCCCATTGGGTAATTTAAACCCTGTAGACGAATCAAAACCAATTCCTGAACCGTCTTCGTCTGTCCTGTTAGCAAGTTGCTGAATCAGTTTAAAGTTACGATTCCCTGTTTCTGAACCTGTGGGGGGCATAACAATTAATTCTCCTTTGGCGTTGCGTTCGAGGCGATAATCTCGGTTTAATTGACATAACGCAAAGAATTGTTCATCTGTCATTGCGATCGCTGGTGAAAGTTGCAAAACCAAAGGTATATTTTCGGTTGATAAAGTAGGAGAAATCATCTGTTACAAGATTAGGGAAGGCTTCATTAGAGGAACATATTGATAAACGGTTTGATCAAGTTGATAAGCGTATTGATCGGGTTGATGCACGTTTAGATCGTATTGAACATCAATTTAACCGACTTCAGGGTAAATTAGAGGTCATTCTTGATGCAATTACAGGAATTAATGACTTGCCTGAAGATGATACTTCATAATATGAAGGAGAATTAATTTATGTTATTGATCTTAATAAAGCATGAATATTTATAAACTCTATTAGGTTTAAGTTATTTTAAAGAATAAGATAAGTATTAGGGATGATTTGTGTTAAATCACTAAGGAGGGATAAATGGCACGAAAAAGGAAAGCAAAGGAGAATGACTTTATTGTATCTTTTGTTTTAATTGCTTTATTTTGGCCAATTTTGTTGTTTTTTTGGATTGTTAAGATTATTTGGAAAGCCTGGCAGACTAGACCCTGTGAAATGTGTGGAAATCAAATTAGAAAAATAGCTTACAATTGGGTCATAGATGGAAAACGCAAAAGAGTCTGTCCTCATTGTAACCAAAGATTAGAAAGAGAACAGAGTCGTAGAGCTTTTTGATGAAATACTTGATAGAATTATAATTAGTCCCAAATAATGAAAACAAAAAATGAAGTCGTTTCCCATTCGCTTACAACAAGATGGGACTATCGCTGTCCCTAAACTTATTCAAGATAAACTTAATCTTCATGAAGGGGATTGGTTAAATTTATTGGAAATTGAGGATGTAATTATATTAACTTCAAAACAACCTAAAGTTCCTCAATTAACTGAACAAATTACTGCTATTCGAGAAGAAGAAAAAATCAGTTTAGAGGAGTTATTAGAAGGATTAGAAAATGAAAGAAAAATTATATATAAAGAAAAATATGAATAATGAAATTAATTTTTGCTGATTCTAGTATCTTAATTGCAGGGTCTGCATCTTCAACTGGTGCGAGTCGAGTTGTATTAACAATGGCAGAAATAGGTTTATTTAAGTTATTAGTTTCAGAGCAAGTTTTAGAAGAATGTCAGAGAAATATTAACAAAAAACTTCCTAAAGCTATGCCTGTGTTTAATGAGATTATTGATAACACAAATCTTGAGGTTTTACCTAATCCTTCTCTAGAAAAGTTTTCAGCTTACGTTGATATTATTGAACCTAAAGATGCACCTATTCTTGCTGCTGCTTTATTAGTTAAAGCCGATAGATTACTTAGTTTAAATACTAAGGATTTCACTCAAGAAGTTGCCCAAAAAACAGGGATTATAATTCAAACTCCCTCAGAGTTTATTCAAGATATTCGTTCTATTATTACTCAGGAATTATAGAATTATCGAGTTTATTTTTAAAATCATAAACTTTTGAGTTATTTAATTAGTAACTCCCTCTAACTCTTCATCAGTTAATTCATATAAATTCCGTAATTTTTTTAAGGTTTCTTCTTCAGCATCCCAGAAACCTCTACCGTTTGCTTCAATCATTCTTCCCACAATATTACGAAATGCTTCTGGGTTAGCTTTCCGTAATTTTTCGGCCATTTCTGGGTCTAAAGCGTAGGTTTGTGCCGCTTGATCATACACCCAATTATCCTTAAAATCTGTTGTTCCTCCCCATCCTATTAATGCTGTCATCCGTTGGGAGACTTCATAGGCACCTCCTGAACCCTGGTTAACCATTGCTTCGGCCCATTTGGGATTGAGTAATTTTGTTCGATATTCTAACCTTAATAAGTCTTCTAATTTTCGGGGGTTAGTATCATTAGAAAAGCTTTCTACAAAACTGGCTGTTACTTTTTTACCGCTTTTTTTTTCGGCCGCTAATTTTAATCCTCCTGTATTACCATAATATTCTTGAATATCCGTTAAACCGTATTCTACTGAGTCAATTTCTTGAACAATTCTTTCGCTAGTTTTTAATAGTTGATTTAAAATTTCGGGTCTTGCTTGTCCTTTATCTTTACGTCCATAACTAAAGGAATTTCTTTTTTCCCAAGTATTCGCTAATTCGTCGCCAGATTCCCAGTTTCCGTCAACAACTTGATCGTTGACTAAGGAGCCAAAATCGCCAGCAGGGTTAGAAAAGAGTCGCGCTGAGGCATTTTCTACGCCTTGCTCTTTTAACTGTAAATAGTGTTTACGAATAAAGTTTTTTTCGGGGTCTTCTTCTGCTTCTGCTGCTCGTCGGAATAAATCGTCTAAGAGTTCAATAATATTGACAAAGGTATCACGGAAAATACCTGATAAATTGGCTAAAACATCAATTCTTGGATGGCCTAATGTTTCTAACGGCTTCAACTCATATCTTACAATACGTCCAGTCCCTTCTTTTATAGGTTCTGCACCCACTAATTCTAATAAAATACCTAACGATTCACCCTTAGTTTTAATTGCGTCTAATCCCCACAATAAAACGGCAATGGTTTCGGGATATTTATCATGTTCTTCTAGATGTTGTTGTATGGTTTTCTTGGCAATTTCTCGGCCTCTCTCATAAGCAGCAGGAGACGGCATTCTATAAGGATCTAAGGCGTGTATATTTCGTCCTGTGGGTAAGACTCCTGTGCCATCTCTCAGTAAATCTCCCCCCGGTGCAGGGGCAATATATTCTCCATTTAAACCTCGTAATAGGTTAGTTAATTCTTCTGATGTTTGTTTCAGTAAATCTCTAATATAAATGGCTTCTTTTATCGTTTCATTTTTACCATTTGCTGACTCTAATATGTATTGTAAATCAGGTGACTCAGAGGTGATGGCTTTTCTCTCTTTATCGGTTAACTTCTCACCAAAATAAGCCTCTAGATAAGAATCTAGTTGTTCTTGATTAGGAATTTCACCGAGGGTATGTAAACCAGAAGAGAAGAGTCTTTGTTCTACAATTTGTAAGTATTCATAAACCTTGACAAAATACTCATTTAAAGCATTTTTACTAAACAATTTCGCATTTTCTACGGTAAAGTCAATGCCCAATTTTTTACCTTCTTCAAACTTACAATCAGCAGCTAAACCAGAGTCTACAATTTTTTGAACAATACCCTCCCTTAAAATCTCATTTTTATTGGGATCTTCTCGATATTCAGAAATTAATTCTCGTAACGCCATCAATTCTTTATATAACCCTGCTCGTCCATAAGGGGGTACATTATGAGAAATTAAAACACCATAACCCCGACGTTTAGCTAATATAGATTCTGAAGGATTATTAGCTGCATAGATATATAAGTTTGGGATATCTCCTAACAAAATATCTGACCAAGAATAGCCAGTATTTCCTAATGGTGAACCTGGCAACCATTCAACGGTTCCGTGCATCCCAAAATGGACTACAGCATCGGCACCAAAATCATTTTGCAACCACTTATAAAAGGCTGCATATTGAGGGTGAGGGGTTAAATCTTTTTCAAACATCAACCGCATGGGATCGCCAGAAATACCTAATGGGGGTTGTACACCTATCCAGACATTTCCTAATTGAATACCCCCGATTTGATATTCATCTCCATAGGTTTTTATTCCTGTTTCTGTTAATGATTTCCACTGCTTTTCAATACGAGTGATTAATAGGTATCCTAACCATTCTTCTAATTTTCTTACATTAACGGTTGTCTTCCCATTCTTATTATCATTCAGTGTAATAATGGCTTCATCTGCTTCTTTAACTTGATTAATAATTATTTCCCCATCTTCAGGTAATTCTCCCACGTTGTAACCTTGTTTTTCTAATTCCTGTAATAATTTACGTAAGCTACGGGGAACATTTAATAAAGCGGCAGTTCCTGTTGCGCCGTAACCGGGAGGAAACCCATATAAAATGATAGCGATTTTGCGATCTTTGGTTTCACTTTTCCGTAAATTAATCCATTTTTTGAGTCTTCCTGTTAATCGTTTTACTCGCTCAGGAATAATATAAATATCATTACCCACTAAACCCCCTAACGGTACAGTGTCAATAGCACCATCTAACTCAGGAAGGGAATATAAGACTACACTTTGTAATCCTCCTATACCTTGTCGTGTCCAAGAATAAATATCTTGAATCAACAGAGGTGCAGCAATAATATAGGGAATATTTTTGGCTGTTAAAATACGTTTCGCTACCTCAACTTGTCGCCCTGCTTCCATCGAACCGGCTGGACCACCGACTAAAGGAAAGCCTATGGTAGAGACAATAGCATCGACTTCAATGGCATCTTTTGATAAAGAACGAATTTCTATATTCCCTAAGTTTCGCTGTTGGGTTTCATAAGCAGTGGTTAACCAGTCTCTGACAATAACATGACCTTCTACTCCATTGATAAAAATGGGAACAGGGGTTAACCCTTGTTGTTCAAAGAAACGAATTAACTGGGGAATATAAGGCTGTTTAGTAATAACGTGCTTACGGTATAAAAGAATAGCAACCAGAGGGTTATCCAAAGATTTTTCTTGTTGATACCAGTTTAAATAGTCACGAGGAGAAGTAAAGTAACTATCATAGTTTGGATGAAGTAAACCCATGTTAGGGGTTTCAATGGGTTCGGGAATTTCTCCTACTTCGATGTCTAAATATTTTTCTGCTATTGTCCAACACATAGCTGCAAAGTTTTCTGTTCCCCCTGCATTCCAATAGCCATATATAATTAACCAGTTGCGTAAATCTTGTACTTTTTTTGCTGGAATAAATTTTAATAATTTAGGTCCTGTTTTCAAGAAACTTAAATAACCGGCCAGCTTATCTTCTTCTTTTCCACTTGAAAATTTACTTAAAATAAATTTGATAGGTTTGGGCATTCCTTTTGGTTTTTCCTCAATGACAAATTTTCCTAAGCGCGTCAAACTCATTAATTCTAAAGCTGACTCGAAAACTAACCGAATGGGAACGTTTTGTACTCTTTCTTTTAACCAAATGACTTGGTCATAATCAAAGATTAAACTAGCAAAAAAGACCTCTGCATCCTGAAGAGCATTCTCAATAATTTCTGGTTCTTGAGAAAGACTGCGATCGCTAAATATTTTTATATCCAACTTCTGACACCGTGACTGCGCTAACTGTGCAGCTTGTCGGTACAAGTCGAGATTAAATGATTCAAACCCAGTAATAACAACGATGCTTGGCATATCCCTAACCCGTGAAGTTTTGTTACAGCCTTATTTATATTATAAAGGTTTATCATTGTACTGGGATTTTTGAACATCTAAAAATATGTCAATAGTTATATTAATATCACGATTTATTGAATTACAATATGTTGAGTACCGACGAATTTCGTATTAAAAGATAGATTTCCATCTTCTAACATTTTAGACTCATATAATAATTAAATACGCATTGGAGGATCTGCAAAACCCCAATTTAGCATAAACTGTCCAATATTTTCCCATTCAGAACGTAAAGAGTCTTCAACCATAGAGGTGATTTTAGACGGTGATTGAGTATTGAGATAGGTAATGGTATTTTCTAGGATGTTTTCACCAAAACCTAATGAAATTTTACAATTACATGACTGTTCATTCGTACAAGACCAATTTTTGTAACACCATTCATCAATATTATTAATATATTTATCTAGTTTATCATTCCAAAAATTTTTGACTGAAATCGTTTCTTTAACTATTTTTTTAAGTTGTGTTCCTTCTTTGATATCTAAAAACTGTCGTATTTCTATTACTGAACTGTTTTCAATTTCTTCTAATTGCTTAAAAGCGTTTTCTCTATCTTTATTGTTAGATATAAGTTCAGATAAAATTAAAAGAGGGATTAAGTTTTCAAGTTCACGAACAGGGAGAATATAAAGTTGTGTTATAAGGGAAGCATTATCATCTTTTTGTTTAACTTTTTTAGCAGTAGAACCTAAACTACTCTCAGGAGATAACTTATCACTGTCAACAATACAAATACAAAACCTTTTTTTCTTATTTTGAATGTTATCATATACAGTTGCTATTGTATTTCCTCCTCCTAACCTAGATTCAAAATTTAGTTTAATATTTATGTTATTCCACTTACAAAAAGTTTTACCAATTATCTTATAAAAATTAGTATCTTGTAAATTTTCACATAACAGTATCGATTTTTGTATGGTTTCTGAATCATTAAAAAAAGTGTAAGGCAATTGAATAATATCTTTTCCTGAATGAGAATTTATTTTATTGACTTCACATGGATTAATGATTTCAATATATTTCGAGACATGGTAAAGATAAGCTTTAAATTTACTTCTATCATTTAATATTCTATTATAGACATTTTTTGCATTTTTAGATAAATCTGAACACTTAGTAATTATTTTTAAAGTGTTTAAATCTGCAATTATTGAATGTTTTCCTTCACGTCTTGCAGTGGCTAAATTTTCAAGAGTCAGAATAAGATCATCAGGCCATGAATGAGAATCTTTAATATCTTTAATAACAGAACTATCAATTTTAATTAACATATTAAAGAAGATCCATATCAAAAAATCCTAATGGCCAATTCTCGCTTAAATATCCCTCAGAATCAAATTGACTTGTCGTGACTTTTATCTCTTTAGATTGATCCAATTTATCAAATAAGACGATATTAATATCTTCTGGTGAAATGCGTTCTTCTGCAACCAGATATCCTAATTTATTAATTAGCACTTCGCTATGAGTTTCAATGACTAAACGTAAGTCAATCCCTCGTTTTTTTGCTGCTTCAATTGATTTAACAAATACTTCAGCTAAAACCCCTTGTAAACGAGGATGTAAATGTAATTCAGGTTGTTCAATTGCGAAAACAATAGGACTATCACATAGTAAACGACGAGTAGATATTCTGGATGAAACCTTAGTAAACTCACTCAGAAACCATAACTGAGTAATAATAGGTAAAATTTGAGAAAACCCAAATCCTGTATCAGCAACATTAAAAGATTCTTGAGAATTTATAGAAGAACGTATTTCTAGAGAAATTAATCCACGACTGGGTTTTATTAAAGTTTCAAATCCAAAATTATTAAGCGTCCATTTCCCAAATCTCTGCTGTTCCGGTTTAGTTAAATTTCGTAAAAACATAGGTAAATTAACCCCTTGATAATCCACTTCATCTACTGCTAAATCTTGTGTTCTATAGTAACGCTCTGCTGTTGCTCTTACTGGTCCCATATAACTAATTTTAGTAGAAAAATCTCCCAATAAAGTATCGCACTGTTCTAGTAACCAAGGAACTGAATTGGCAATAATCAGATCCCGAAATTCTAGAAAATCTTTAGCATCTAAAGTCCAAGAATCAACTTTTTTTTTCCATGATTTTGTAACATTATTATTTTTTATCTCTTCTAGCATACTTTCTGAATATCCAATCCTGAATGAAGATACCATTCTCAAAATTGTTTCTTCTGATGTGGAATGGTGTGCCTTTTTTTTTGTCTTCTCAAACAGTTTATTAAATAGTCTTTGAAAAGCAAATCTTCTACGGCTTATCATATAAAAGCTCATTTTTGTCATTAAGATTGGTTCATCAGCTTGATTATTTGTTAGTTCTCTAATTTGTGGTAATATTGCCTTTTGTCCTAGTTGCGAAACCACATAATTATCACCAAAATTTTTCAAAATATCTAAAGAATTAACCTTAAAATTGGATACTTTATCGTTTTTATCTATCTCGATGTCAATTTTTGAATCAGCAAAAGTTACCAATAGTCTATGAGTCTTAGTAATTAGCTGTTTTCTATCTTCTGAAAGATTTAGCTTTATAGAAATATATAATGGCTGTTCTGTTAATAAGAGTCGTTCCCGTTCCACAAATCTACGGTCAGTGGATGCAATTTCAAATTTAAACTCTAAACAAATATCCTCTTGAGAATTCTTTTGACGAGCATCTTCATAGTTACCAAAATCCACTAACCGACCATTCCATAAAACCGGTCCAATGGTTCTAGACTCTACACTTTGTTTAAGCAAGGGAAAGAAACGCAAAAAGGTACTTTTACCGGAACTATTTTCACCCACAAGTACCGTAATGGGTTTAATTTTAACTTCCCCTGTATCTGATAAACAACGTAATCTTTGTAGTCGAATAGAATCCATAGTTTTGTGGTAATTATTTACTACTCTATTCAAGAAAAAACGGCAGAAGGGCGAAACTTCTACCGTTGCTTGAGGGTTAAATCTTAATAGTTACGAGTCAGTGGCTTTCGCTAAAACCGGTTGGGTATCACCCGAAACCACTTTAACTTTGCCGTCTTCGCCGATATCGACCACTGCAACATCCCCTTCGCCAACTCGTCCGGAAAGAATCTCTTCAGCGAGAACATCCTCTAGAAGACGCATAATGGCACGACGTAAGGGTCTTGCACCATAAGCGGGGTTATACCCTTCTTCTACTAAGCGTTCCTTGAATTTATCGGTAACTTGTAAGGTAATCTCTTTTTCAGTTAACCGTGCAAACACTTCCTTGAGGAGAATCTCGGAAATTTCCTTGACCTCTTCCTTGTTCAACTGACGGAAGACGATAATTTCATCGAGTCGGTTGAGGAACTCAGGACGGAAGTATTGCTTCAATTCTTCGTTCACGAGGTTACGAATACGATTGTACTGTGCCTCATTTTGGTCGTCTTCAAACTCAAATCCGAGGCCACCGCCACCCTTCTCAATGACCTTAGAACCGATGTTAGAGGTCATAATCAATAAGGTGTTCTTAAAGTCCACCGTACGCCCTTTAGCGTCCGTTAAACGACCGTCTTCTAAGATTTGTAGAAGCATATTGAAGACATCGGGGTGTGCTTTTTCAATTTCATCGAATAGCACTACGGTGTAGGGACGACGACGAACTGCTTCGGTGAGTTGTCCCCCTTCGTTATATCCCACGTATCCTGGAGGAGAACCGATTAACTTAGACACGGTATGACGTTCCATGAATTCGGACATATCCAGACGAATCATGGCATCTTCTGACCCGAAGAAGTACGCTGCTAAGGCTTTGGTTAACTCGGTTTTACCCACACCAGTCGGTCCAGAGAAGACGAAACTAGCAATAGGACGGTTGGGGTTCTTTAAGCCAACTCTTGCCCGACGAATCGCCCTAGAAACCGCTTTAACGGCATCTTCTTGACCGATTAAACGTTGATGTAGGGTGTCTTCCATGTGCAGAAGTTTTTCAGATTCGGTTTCCGTCAACTTGTTCACAGGAACCCCAGTCCAAGAAGCCACAATGTGGGCGATTTCTTCGGAATCTACAAACGGTTCGTCGTTTTCTCCTTCTCCTTTCTTAGCAGAGGAAATAGAACGAATTTGCTCCTTAATATCCATTTCTTGATCTCGCAATTCTCCAGCGCGATCAAAGTCTTGGGAGCGAACGGCATCATCTTTTTGCTTCAAGATGGTGCGTAGTTCTTTGTCTAGTTCCTTGGCTGCAGGAGGCAGTTGAGAATTGATTAAACGAACCCGTGATCCAGCTTCATCGATTAAGTCAATGGCCTTATCAGGGAGATAACGGTCAGAAATGTAACGATCTGACAATTTGGCCGCTGCTTCTAAAGCTTCATCTAAGATTTTCAGCTTATGATGCTGCTCGTAGCGTTCTCTGAGTCCGTAGAGAATTTCGATGGTTTCTTCTACGGAGGGTTCCCCTACCATGACGGGTTGGAAACGACGTTCTAGGGCTGCATCCCGTTCGATGTGCTTACGATATTCATCGAGGGTAGTGGCCCCAATACATTGTAATTCGCCCCGTGCTAAGGCTGGTTTGAGAATGTTGGCAGCGTCGATCGCCCCTTCTGCTGCACCGGCACCGATAAGGGTATGAACTTCGTCAATAACAAGAATAACGTTTCCTGCTTGACGAATTTCGTCCATAATCTTCTTGAGTCGTTCTTCAAATTCCCCACGGTACTTGGTTCCTGCAACCAATAGACCGATATCGAGGGTAACCACTCGTTTTTCTTCGAGGATGTCAGGAATATCCTTGTTAGCGATGCGTTGGGCTAACCCTTCTGCGATCGCTGTTTTACCGACACCGGGTTCTCCAATGAGAACGGGGTTATTTTTGGTACGACGGCCCAGAATTTGGATCACCCGTTCGATTTCTTTTTGTCGTCCGACAACGGGATCAAGTTGCCCATCGGCGGCCAACTGAGTTAAATTGGAACCGAATTCGTCTAAAGTAGGGGTTTTGGTGCGTCCTGGTGTGCCACCGCCGGCGGCCACCTCTGCCGTTTCCCCTAATTGGCGAATGACTTGGGTTCTGACTTTGGAGAGGTCGACCCCGAGGTTTTCGAGAACCCTGGCCGCGACTCCTTCCCCTTCTCTAATTAAACCTAAGAGAAGGTGTTCAGTCCCGATGTAGTTGTGTCCTAATTGTCTGGCTTCCTCTAAGGAGAGTTCCAGCACTCGTTTTGCTCTTGGGGTAAAAGGAATTTCAACGGCGACAAACCCTGAACCGCGGCCAATGATTTTCTCAACTTCAATACGAGCATCTTTTAGGTTAACCCCCATTGATTTGAGAACTTTGGCAGCGACTCCGGTTCCTTCACCGATGAGGCCAAGAAGAATTTGTTCGGTCCCGACAAAGTTGTGGCCGAGCCGACGAGCTTCTTCTTGCGCCAGCATTATTACCTTGATAGCTTTTTCTGTAAAGCGTTCAAACATATCTTTATTAATCCATCACCTGCTGCTTGCCCTTGTAAGCTGATTCTAACACAGCTTTTTTGTCATTATTATTAATGTAGGATTTTGTAGCATTCACTACGGTTTGTCGGTTTTTAGTTGAATTTTTGTGTCTTTGTTCCTCCATTAATAATATTCTAGGGTCAATTGTTTTTATGATTTTGACACAGAATTTTTGATTTGTTCGCCTAAATCATTAAGATTATCTAAATTTAACCGATAACTTAGGGGATGAGCAATGAGGCGAGCCGTACTTTGGAATAGGGTATCCACCTCCACTAGGCCATTTTCTTTGAGAGTGCGGCCTGTGGAGACTAAATCGACGATCGCTTCTGACATTCCGGTAATCGGACCCAGTTCAACCGAACCATAAAGGGGGATAATCTCTACCGGTAAATCTAGCTTTTGAAAATATGTTTTAGCACAGTTTACAAATTTTGAGGCAACTTTTCCATTGGGGGGTAATTCTGCGGGGGTTTGGTAGGGACTGGTTTTGGGAACAGCTACGGACATCCGACACCCACCAAAATTTAAGTCGGCGAGATGGGCAACGTCTGGGCTTTTTTCTAATAGTAAATCGTAGCCAACTATACCGAGTTGTGCTTGTCCATATTCGACGTAAACGGGTACATCGGTGGCTCTGACTAATAAACCTTTGGCTCTATTAGTAGGATCAGTTATTTGTAGTTGACGGTTTTTGGAGTCTAAAAAAGCACTAAAATCTAATCCAATGCGTTTAAACAGTTCGATGGAATCTGATAATAATGCCCCTTTGGGTAATGCGATGGTAATCATTATTGATAGTTTCTAGGACTATCTGTTATTTTATAACAATTTCTATTCACTAAAACTTAATGGTACACAATAGAATGGCATTGATGTCTGAAATCAATCTGTTTTTTTCTGAAGAATTTAAATAAAGAATTCGTACACTTGCAAAACGTTATCGTAATATTTGTAAGCACTTAAAATCTTAGTTGATAATTATTCTATTACTTGCTGTTCATTGGTTTGACTATTGGGAAGTTTAGACAGCAATAGAAGTAATAAAATTTGCACAAGGATATATAATGTGTAGTTGACTATTGGAGAAAAAATAATTGGTATCAAAACTCCTTCTAAATAGTTGAAGTTGTAGGGTGAGCAAAACTAGAGAGATTTTAACCAATCATAAATCATTAAAGTTTGCCCACCTTTGTTAGACTTCTCATCTTAACAGCTTAATTATTTTGTTACTACTTGTTAGGTGGGCAAATAATAAAAACATTTTAACAAGTTATATAGGTTTAAGAGTTTGCCCACCCTACGTTTAAGGTAATTATGATTTGAAAAGCTTATTTATCTTGACTCAAAAGATATTTTAATTAATAAATAACCCTTCAACTTGCTATAATCGTAATATAAACAGTAAGAAAATATATACAACAATGAAACTCAAGGACTCTCTAAAAGAAAAGCGAGAAAAAATATTATCATTAGCCGAAAAACATGGAGCCTTTAACATCAGGATATCTGGTTCAGTAGCGAGAGGAGAAGAAACCGAAAATAGTGATATTGATTTTTTAATTGACTATGATTTATCTAAAACATCCCCTTGGTTTCCAGGTGGTTTATTAATGGATTTGGAAGAGTTATTAGGATGTAAAGTTGATATTGTTACTGAAAAAAGCTTAAATCCATCCATTAAAGAAAAAGTGTTAAAGGAAGCAATTAAATTATGAAAGATGATCAAATTTATTTATAATATATATTAATCAATTAGGTGGGTTACGGCACAAATAAACACTAACTTTCTTATCAAATTAAAGCTTTGCCTAACCCACCCTACAAAATATAATATTTTTTTATTGAGATTTTAAATAACTTAAAAATTCTTGTATTTCATCTTCAGTTAATAAAGTTCGTGAACATTTTCGGTAATGTTTTTGTAAATAATCTCTTCCTTTTTTAATAGTCCAACCAATACGTTTCATTTCCACTAAAATTAAATCAATATCCGATAATTCTATCACTCCTGCAATTAATTTCCAGCAAGGATTACCCTCTTTTTTCCAATGTGGGGGACGATATGGCATACTTAAACTAACGGTAACTAAACAAGGATTATTAGGCCGATAACCTGTTTCTAATCGTTCAATAAATTCAGGATCAGTAATGTTTACATCTCTTAATTGTTGACCATTGTTAATAATAATTGAAGCTTTCCAGATCGTTGACGTTAACATACTCCCTGGTTTTTCTGTGATCAGTAATTTTGAAGCATAAACTAACTGAAGTGTAGAACGTTTTTCTAAGGGAAGACTTTGTAAATAAGCAACCGTTACATACTTAGATGAATTATGTAAAATATAGTCAGTTTCAGAACAATAATCAAGTAAATCAGTTGCTGGTATAGACTTAATTTTTTTCCATTTTCCTGGTGCAATGGTCAGATTTTCTGACTCAAATCCAAAATCATTACCTGTTTCTTTTAAAGGGATATCGATAACATCTAATAATGAGGGTTCTTTATGATTAATTAATCGAATTTTAGCAGGTACACGACCATCATTAGGATATTGAGAACAAATAGGACGAACCCACCTACCCGTTTTTGGGTTAATTCCAGCAAGACAACGTTCTTGAAGTTTTAAAGAGTTCGCTAAACAAATAATTTCGGTCATTATTGTATATAATTTAACGAGGATATAATCTTAAAATACCCAAATTATCAGCTAAATTAATACACCCTACAAATGATTTATGTTGATATTTCCCCAGTGATTATTTAGGTATTCTGCAACTAAACGACGGTGACAATGATGGGGTTTTGCTTCACTGCACAACAGACAACTATCTTCTATAATTTCGGGATCAAGTTTTTTCTCTATTTTTCTTTGAACCATTAAATCCCTAAATTTTGTTTCATAAACAGACCATTCTCCTTTCTTTTTTTTATAATCATCTAAGATATCTTTTGTAGGAGCTAAATCTACAAGATGAATGTAATCAATATCAGCAATTTCTTTAAGAAAGTATTGTAAGTCTTTCTTTTTAGCAAATCCTGCAAGCTGAGAAACATTATTTAAGCGAGTATCAATCACTCGTTTAACGTTCGCTTTTTTGAGTAATTCAAAGAATTCTTGTGCTGTTTTTTGAGTAAACCCTATAGTTGATAAATTAATCGTTTTGGTCATAGTTTTTTTCTACATAAGCAATATTTAATCCCTGTTTTCGATAAGCTTCTTTTAACGCTTCTTCCGGTGATAAAGTTGGGAGAGAGGTTTGCTTAGAAACATTATCAAACAAACTTAATTGTACAGTAGCTTCTTTTCCTGATTGATCTAAATTATGAATTTCTAATAATCTATTTTCTAAATCTTCATGAGATTGTAGACGACCATCTTGTAAAATATGATTAATATCTAATGGTAATTGTCTTAAATGTTGACAAACTAACACAGCACGATGACAAGTAATGGGATCTTTTTCTGCACACATTAAAGCAATCTCATAAGATTGAGAGCCTTTTTTTAGTCTTTCAATTCCTTGAGAAAATAAAGGGAGTTTAGCAATATTTTCGTAAACTGCTTTTCCCTCAACATAACAACTTTTATCTTTTGGTCTTGCTCCTAATTCTTCTCCTAAAAAAACATACTTGATGCCAGCATTTAATAAGCTATTTTTCAAATTTTCTTTATTAAATTGACTTACATAGCGACTATAAGGAGATGATCGAACATCAGCTAACGCTGTTACATTATGTTGATTAAGCAAAGAAATAAACTCTTTTATATCTAGATTAGAATGGCCAATAGTAAATAATCTATTTTTCATAATTACTAGAATAGTAAAAAAACAACTACTCTCTAATATCATAGCATATATTATTTGTTTTTATTGAAATTTTAAATAATTGTCCAGTTATTTGGTTTTATACTTAATTTTATGAGGTGGGCAAATACAAAACAAATCGTCACTAATTACATAATATTAAAAATTTGCCCACCCTACGTGCTTACTTTTGCAAACTCATTTTAAGCCAAACAAGCAACTAAATCTTGATCAGGGGTTGTAATGGGTTGTAAGTTGTAAGTTTCTGAGAGAAATTTTAGGACATTTGGGGTAATAAAAGCGGGTAATGTTGGTCCTAAACGAATGTCTTTAATACCTAAATAAAGTAAGGTTAAAAGAACAGCTACCGCTTTTTGTTCATACCAAGATAAAATCATGGATAACGGCAAATCATTAACACTTACTTGAAACGCTTCGGCTAATCCTAATGCAATTTTTATGGCAGAATAAGCATCATTACATTGTCCAACATCCATTAAACGGGGTAAATTTCCGATCTCTCCTAACTGTTTATCAAAAAAGCGAAACTTACCACAAGCAAGGGTTAAAACAATACAATCTTGAGGAACTTTTTCCACAAATTCTGTATAATAAGTCCGTCCAGGTTTTGCCCCGTCACAACCTCCAACTAGAAAGAAATGACGAATTTTACCTTGTTTTACTGCTTCAATGACTTGTTCAGATACACTTAAAACTGTGTTGTGAGCAAAGCCAACCATAACATGACGGGAAGCTTCATCTTTAGTAAACCCTGGCATTTCTAATGAGGTTTGAATCGCTAAACTGTAATCAGGAATTCCCTGAGCATCTGAGGGTAAATAATTAATACCTGAATAGCCAACGGGTCCAATGGTAAAGAGTTTATCTTCGTAGGTTTCATGGGGAGGCATTAAACAATTTGTAGTGACAATAATTGCCCCAGGAAAATGAGCAAAGTCTTTAGTTTGATTTTGCCAAGCTGTGCCATAATGACCGTAAAAATGAGGGTATTTTTGTTTTAAAATAGGATAACCATGAGCCGGTAATAGTTCCCCGTGAGTGTAAATAGTTACCCCTTTATTAACAGTTTGCTCCAGTAAAGCTGCTAGTTGTTTAATATCATGACCCGATACTAATATAGCTTTACCTTGTTTGGGGTTTAATGGTACTTTTGTGGGGGTAGGATGTCCATAAGTGGTGGTATGTCCTTGATCTAATAATTCCATCGCTCGTAGGTTAATTTCTCCTACTTTTAGGGCTAAATTAACCCAGTCTTCTAAACTTAAATCATTGCGATCCAGAGAGGCTAACGCTTCTTGAATAAAAGCATAAACTTTTTCGTCTTCTTGACCTAATTCTTGGGCATGAAAGTTATAAGATGCTGTTCCTTTAATGCCATACAAAACAGTTAATTTTAAAGAAAAAATGTCGATATTATTAGTGGATTTACTAATAAAAGTTAAGTCTTTTTCTCTTCCTTGTTCCGCTAAACTTTCTGAAAAATTAGGTTGATAGTTAGAAATCGCAGACCAGTTTATGGGTTCATCGCTTATCTTTTCAATGCTCTCTTTTAACCCTTCTCGAATATCAATACATTGACGAATATAGACATTAAATCGTTTACGCTCAAAGTTAACATTCGTCATGGTAGCAAATAACGTTTCCCCTGTAAAAACGTCCGCTTCATGACAAGAAATGCCTAATTCTCTGGCTTTAATGGTAACAGGCGCAAGCCCCCTTAAACAATAAACTAATAAATCTTGTACGGCGTTGACTTCGGGGCTTTTTCCACAAGCCCCCCATTGATGACATCCGTTACCACTAGCGGTTTGTTCGCATTGTTCACAAAACATAATTTAAACTCCTTCGGATGGTAAGTAAGGTTATTCATATTGGGTTTTGAAGCGAACCAAATCCCTACACAAAAGGCAAATTTTTTTATGGAAATTTAAGGTTTTGGTCATCTCCTAACTTTAATGTGTAGTGGGATATCTAAACTATTTACCTTACCGTTACGTCTATTGTATCATTCAAAACATTTTTTTGTTTTTACTCTCCAATTTCATTAACTTCCTTAGCCTTGATAAAGAGAAATATATAAAATTTTTATAAATTTCCTAGAAATTGCTTTAGAATAATTTTATTATTTAAATGTTATAAAGTGACAATTTTAAAACTGTCTATTGTTGGTTGAAATTGAAGAATAAAACTTTTATCTTTATTACTAATCGATTGAGTTCGATTGTGGTGTGAGAGAGTGATTCTGTGGTGTGAGAGCCGTATTAAAAAAGCACTGGGTATCGAAACAAGGCAAGATTCCCAAGTGCTTTTTTAATGATATTTATTGACTACTCCTATCTAATTCTCGGCAATCTAAAGAGTTAGGTTAATGCTTTACATTGTCCCTGCCAACGTAATAAATGATCGCATAATACTAACGAAACCATCGCTTCTACCATAGGAACTGCCCTGGATAAAACACAAGGATCATGTCTTCCTTTGGCTGCTAAGGTTGTTTCTTCACTATCAGAAGTCACGGTTTTTTGTTCTTTACCAATGGTAGCAGTGGGTTTAAAAGCAACACGAATAATGATATTTTCTCCGTTACTAATTCCCCCTTGAATACCTCCGGAGCGATTCGTTTTAGTGCGAATATTGCCCGTATCATCAATATAAAATTCATCATTATGTTCGCTTCCTGTTAATAACGTTCCAGCAAACCCTGAACCAATTTCAAACCCTTTACTCGCAGGGAGAGACATGACAGCTTTAGCTAAATCTGCCTCTAATTTATCAAAAACCGGTTCTCCTAACCCTTTAGGAACATAACGAGCGACACATTCAACCACACCACCAATAGAGTCTTTATCTCGTCGAGTTTGATCAATGAGATCGATCATTTTTTCTGCCATTTCTTGATCAGGACAACGAACAATATTACTTTCAACTTCTTCTAGGGTAACGGTGTCGGGATTAATGTTTCCTTCTAAATCTTTAATCCGTTTTACATAGCCAACAATTTCAACATTAGCTACTTGTTTTAAGATTTTTTTAGCGATCGCACCAGCAGCCACTCTTCCGATAGTTTCCCTAGCAGAAGATCGACCCCCCCCTTGCCAGTTTCGGATGCCATATTTTGCTTCATAAGTTGCGTCTGCATGGGAGGGACGAAACTTAACCGACATCTCGTTATAGTCTTGCGATCGCGCGTCTTTATTGCGAACTAAAATAGCAATAGGAGTCCCCAATGTTTTTCCTTGAAACACTCCCGAAATAATCTCACAAGTGTCCGTTTCTTTTCGGGGTGTGGTAATCTTACTTTGTCCGGGACGACGACGATCTAAATCCCCTTGAATATCCGTTTCTGATAAGTCTAAACGAGGGGGACAACCATCAATAATCACCCCAACTCCTCCCCCGTGAGATTCTCCAAAGGTTGTGATACGAAATAGATGGCCAAAGGTGTTACCCATAATTTTATATCAAAATTAATTTTCTCTTTTCTTATTGTAACCTTTTTAGGTAATTAAATTCTAAATTATTGTTTATTTTTTTATAAAATATCTTTGCGTTTTTGCAAAATATAAGTTATCCCCCAATAAATAAAACTATGTAATAATAATAAGCCCCAATTGATTAATAAATTGCTAGAATCAGTAGCATAAACCTCTGTCGGAATATCGACAGGAATTGCTACTGGATTAGGGTTTAATGGGGAAATAGGCTGTGCTTCAGGAATCATAGAAGGAATATCAACTAAACTACCTAATGCACCCACTGACCAACGACTAATCATTAACCAAGATAGTAGTTTACCAATCCCTGTCATTTTAAACAAGACCCCTGAAAAGATAATTTGAGGTAATAGTAATAGGGGTAAAGAACTATTTGCTTGAGTAATATTTTTAACAAAAGCTGACACCATAATGCCTAAACTAATAGTAGAAAAAAGTGTCAGAAATATCGTGATTTCTGTTCCCAAAATCCAAGCAAATTGATTTGATTCTGGCACTTTAAAACAGATAAAAATTGTTAGAGATATCAGTAAACTTTGTAAAAATCCTAAGATTCCTAAAATAGATGCTTTTGATCCTAAATAAGCCCAAATGCCTAAATTGACTAATCTTTCTCGCTGATAAATTTTCGATTCTTTAACAATTTCTTGTAATGAAGTTGCTAACCCTACCCAAATGGCTGCACAGGTAAAAACGAACAAAACTTTGAGGGATAAAGTGGCAAAGGTGGGGTCATTTTCATCAGCAAAATTGAAGGGAATGGTATCAGATAAAGCAATTCTCATGGCCACAATTCCCAAGGGTGCAGTTATTAAATTGATACCAATATTTAAGGGATCTCGTAGTAGTAACTGAAAATATCTTTGAGATAAAATGGAAACCTGTTGTAAAAAAGAAGTTTTGACTTTTTTAGGTTTAGATTTTTGATGGTTATGAGTGGATAATTGCACTAAATTTTGACTAATATATTTATCATAAAAATTAGGATCATGTTTAAACCGTTCTGCCTCTTCTTGGACTTTATTTTTGTCTTCAAGATGAATATAAATATCAGCAAAATTATGACTATTTAGGGGAAAGAAAGTCATGGCTTCTTCAGGAGGTCCAAAATAACAAAGATTGCCTCCTTTTCCTAGAAAAACTAAGCGATCGCAAAGATGAATATTCAAAGTTGTATGAGTCACTAAAATAATCGTTCGTCCTTCTTGAGATAAATTTTTTAGGAGTTCCATCATTTTTTTATCTAACCCTGGATCAAGGCCAGAAGTGGGTTCATCTAAGAAAAAAAGTTTAGGATCAGCTAATAA
Organism: Cyanothece sp. BG0011; assembly: GCF_003013815.1. GTDB lineage: Bacteria > Cyanobacteriota > Cyanobacteriia > Cyanobacteriales > Microcystaceae > Crocosphaera. The sequence continues at coordinate 33,258 of NZ_PRLH01000055.1, forward strand.
TTCAACCCCCATACTCACTCGTTTAAGTTGGCCGCCACTGAGATTTTTAACTAAAGTATTTTCTCTTTCTTTTAACTCAATTTGTGTTAATACTTTCTCTCTTTCTTGTTCAATATTAATATCAGGAGGTAAGCGGAGTTTAGCTGCATAATATAAAACTTCTTTAACCGTTAAATTAGGATGAACAATATCATATTGAGGGACATAACCGATAAGATTACGATAAATATTAAAATTTTTTCGTAAGTCTTCTCCATTTAATTCAACCTGTCCTTTATCCACTGGTTCTAGTCCCAATAAAGTCCGCATTAACGTGGATTTTCCGGCACCACTTCCCCCAACAATAACAACAAATTGACCAGGATCAATAGGGATAGAAATGTCCGTTAACAAAGTAATTTTTTTGCCATTTTTATCTTTAACAACTCGATTTAAATTTTTAGCATGAAGACGAATATTATCGCCAGTATCTGCAATTCGTAAATTATCACCTTGTACAATTAATGTATAAGGACCGATACGAATGGTTGATCCATTAGAAAGAATGGCTTGATTGGTTACTTTTTGTCCATTGACAAATACACCGTTAGTGCTACAATCGCTTAGAATATATTGATCTTTATTATTACTATCAATTATGGCATGACAACGGGAAACTGTGGGCGCATCTAAGGGTAAGTTTGCTTGAGGATCTCTACCAATAACTACGGATTTATTTTTAAGAGAAATAGAGGTTTTACCTAAAGGTTTTAAGGGCTGATTACTATTAGGATTAGAATAAGTAATAATAATATGATTTCCCATTACTGTCCCGATGGTAATTTCCATACCATCTTGTAACAATAATCCTTGTTTTGGGGTAATTAAACTATTATTTAAAAACAAACGATTACTACTAGGAGTAACCTGATCTCCATCATAAATTCGGTAATTATTTCCCTCTTTAGTGAAAGAAGCTTGACAACCACTAACCATCATCCAATTGTTACTTTCAGGAACAACAAGATCAGCTTTTTCAGGGTTTCTTCCTAAACGATGTAAATCTTTTTTTAAGTCAAAAGGTTCCAAAATTTTCCCTTGATTATTTCTTAGGGTAATAGAAGGAACTTGAGCGAGAATTGTTTTAGATCCTGAGGTATTGGTCATAATAATATCTCCTAATCAGGATTGATGATTAATGATTTTATAAAACATGAAATTTTAAAAAATGTAAACAAATAAAGTAAATGCCTTTATTTCCTGTTAATTAGCACAAAGAATTATCTTCAATTGGATAAACAAAGAACCTTGACTGTTTCTCCTTGATTAATTTTAGTTACACCGACAGGCAAAATAGCGAAGGCATTGGTTAAAGCTAAGTTAATTAAATTAGCTGAATTTTGACTGCCCTGTGCCAAACTAAAGACATATTCACCCTTTATTAATTTTAACTGTCCCCAAACATAGGTTTCTCGTTGACCCTTAGAAGATAAATTATCCCCCGATCTTACGGTGATCAACTTCGGTTGATAATCCCCTTTTATTCCTGATAATTTATCTAAAGCCAGTTTAACAAACCGCCAACAACTAACCAAAGCAGAGACAGGATTTCCGGGTAGTCCAAAATAGACACAGCCATTATCAAATTTAGCCACTGTCAAGGGTTTTCCTGGTTTCATAGCAACCCCATCAACCATAATTTTACCCCCTAATTCAGCTAAAATATTATCAATATAATCATAATCTCCCACAGAAACCCCACCAGTTGAAAGGACGAAATCAGCCCTATTAATAGCCTCTGTAATTTTCTGTTTAATTAGTAATGGTTCATCTTTAACAATGCCTAAACTAATCGGAATTCCTCCATTTTTCATGACGAATGCTTTAAGCGCATATTGATTAGAATCAACAATTTTTCCAGGTTGTAAGGGTTCAGTAGGAGAAATTAATTCATTTCCACTCGATAAAATAGCCACACGGGGACGACGATAAACCTTAACAGTGGCACATTGCGCCGTTGCTAAGACAGCCATTTCTGACTCATTAATGGGAATTCCTGAAGGTAATAAACTATTACCAGCTTGATAAAAACTCCCTTGTTTTCTAACAAATTCTCCCCGATAATTAGGAGGAGATAAGATGCTCACCTTATTCCCTTCTCTGCGGGCATTTTCTTGCATAACAATTGTATCCACACCATTCGGTAACATTGCCCCCGTAAAAATGCGACAAGCTTCTCCTGATTGAATCGATAATTTAGGGTTAATTCCTGCTGGAATCTCTGCTACAATCTCAAGGGTGATAGGAGCGTCAGAGTTCGATAGTTTAACATCTTCAAAGCGTACCCCGTAACCATCCATAGCGGAATTATCCCAATAAGGAAAATTCACAGCACTACTAATAGATTGAGCCAAAATTCTTCCCGTTGCTTCATCAAGAGAGATGATTTCTGTCTCTTGTAAGCTGTCTACTAACTTTAAGATAATTGTTTGAGCTTCTCCAACCGAAATGATAGTCATAGCCTTTAGTTTTAAATTGATAAAAAGTGATCCTAATCGTCAAAGATTATCTTCTTAATTTTATCCTCTATGGCAAGGTTAAATTGAATAGATTAAGGCTACCTCTTCTAAAATAAGTGTAAATTGCTATAGTGTTAAAACGAAAATATGCTAAAAGAGTGGCAATGAGGGATAGTAAAGATGCTATGCACCAGTGCAGGAACAAAAACCTAAATCAAATCAAGGCATTATTGACTCGTTACGGATTCGAGATCAAAGAAGTTAGCATTTTTGAGTTAATCGAAAAGTGGGTAGCATCTTACTCAGTTTATTGGATTCGTTTGGCCATTGTCGAAGCCCTTTATCAAGGACGTTATAAAGCCGTTTCAGTCGAGCATATTCTTGCCCTTTGGAAACGTCTGGGACATCCAACCTATCATTTTACCTACGAATTTGAAAGATTTATTACTCGTAATCTTTTTGTTGAAGATGTCAGCAATCATCAAAAAATTGAAGAGCAACAAGCCAAAGAAAACCCATCAGTCCCAGAACAAACGATAGAATCGACTCCCAAAAATAACATTACCTTAACTCCTATTCAAGAATTAGTGAAGCAAATCGCTATCCCCATCGCTATTAGAACCGAAAAATTAAATAGTAAACCTGAGAAGAAAGAGACATTAAATGGAAGAATTGCCGAAAAGGTAGAAACAGAAAAGATTGCCATTGCCTCAGAAGAATGGGAGTCTCAAACTAGCTTAAATCGAGAAAAGACCCCTCGTACTATTCACCAATTTGTTCCCCATGCTGACGCTTCAGACTTTTATGGAAAATTAAGGGCCGTTGCCTATCAAGAACTCGAAGAAGATCAAGATAATTAGTCACTAATCCTCATCCCTAATTTTTCTTGATATCTGTCAGACTTAACCCCTCCAAAATGTTATTTTTCTGGAAATTTAGGGAATCCTATAACCGTAAACACTGTGATTAGTCACTTTATCGAAGATGCAATGATGACAGCTTCCTATCCTCCTCAAAACCCAATTTCCATACCAGAATTTACACCCTCAAGACAAGCCAGCTTCTTTGATACCCTGAAACAACCCAGATTTAGTGGTCAATTGGTTTTGACCAGTAGTAAAGGGGATCAATGGTTTTTTTACTTGTACCTGGGGCGCATTATGTACGCCACGGGGGGAACCCATCCCGTTAGACGGTGGCGAAGACATATTGCCCGTTATTTACCTGAAATTGCCTCTAAATTATCCTCTTTGCAACTAGATTTAGCCAGTTTAGGGAATCAAGACTTTCGCTTATGTTGGGAATATCAACTGCTGTGTTTGTGGGTAGAACAACAGAAAATTAGTCGCGAAAAAGCAGCGAGAATGATTCGTTCGCTCATTATCGAAGTGCTATTTGATATTACCCAAACCATGGAAGTGACTTGTGAACTCAGACAAGATAACCTCCTTTCAACTCGATTGGTGTTAATCGATGCCGATCAACTCATTAATGAAGCCCATAAACAATGGCAAGCGTGGCAAGGGGCCAAAGTCGCCGATCGCTCCCCTAACTCCGCCCCCATTATTAGACAGGCCGAAGAACTGCAACAGCGCACCTCTCCCCAAGTCTATCAAACCTTAAAACAACTCCTCGACGGTAATCAAACCCTACGGGATCTTTCGGTACGGATGAAACGAGATGTGGTCACCGTCACCAGTTCTTTGTTGCCCTACGTCCAAATGGGGTTAGTGGAATTAATCACCATCGAAGATTTATCGCCTCCCGTTTCCACTCCTACTCCTACCGCTACCGTCCCTACTTCAGAGGTGTCTGTCAGTCCGTTGGTGGCTTGTGTGGATGATAGTCCTTTGATGTGTCAAACCCTAGAGAAAATTTTAGTGGGGGCTAACTATCAATTTTTGGGCATTAACGATCCTTTAAGGGCGATCGCTATTTTATTAGCCCGTAAACCGGCTGTGATTTTCTTAGATTTAGTCATGCCCAACGCCAACGGTTACGAAATTTGTGGACAACTCAGGAAACTGTCCTTTTTCCGTCATACCCCCATCATTATTCTCACCGGCAATGACGGCATTGTCGATCGCGTTCGAGCAAAAATGGTCGGGTCAACAGATTTTATGAGTAAACCCGTCAACCCTGACTCAGTTTTGAGTGCCATTCGCAAACATCTTAAACAAGAAAATGTCGCTTAAGGAAAATGACGACATTTTTACCAGTGTAAATTTTACGCACCCTATCCATTAAAAATGTTACTTTCCTTAAGTTTTAGGGAATTGTAAGACTATAGAACCAGCTTAATCCAACATTAACCGAGGTAGAAATAATTATGGGAACCGTCCTTGTAATTGAAGATTCTTTGACAGAAAGAGAAATTATTACCCAATATTTAAAACTTGCAGGTATTACAGCAGCCATTGCCAGCAGTGGAGAAGAAGCCTTAGAAAAATTGAACGGAGAATTGCCCGATCTCATTGTCCTTGATGTGGTGTTACCCGGTGTCAGTGGTTTTGAAATCTGTCGCGCCATCAAAGCCGAAGAACGAACCAGTAAAATCCCCATCGTTATTTGTTCGACCAAAGACACCGACATGGACAAATTTTGGGGCAAACGCCAGGGGGCAGACGCTTACATTCCCAAACCCATCGATCAAGACACCTTTCTGAGCACCATTAAACAACTTATTCCTTAAATCCAATCTGCCAGCGTCGTCAAAGGAGTCAGCCATTGTGGTTCAACATGAATTTTTTGAGATCAACTCGACAACAACCTCCCTAGAAACCCAACACCGTCACCAATTAGAACAATTTTTACGATTCCAGTTAGTGCCTGACACGACCTTACTCTTACCCGTTACCCAGTTGACCGAAGTGATTACTATTCCCCTCGGTCAAATTGTTCCTATTCCCCAAATGCCCTCTTGGGTGATGGGCGTTTATAACTGGCGTGGCGAAATTCTCTGGATCATCGATTTAGGGGAACTCTTGGGGTTAACCCCTTGGCATCAACAACCCCGAGTCACTCCGATTTATCGAACCATGGTCCTCCACTCAGGCAAACTGTCCTCCTCCCAAAAAGCGGCTAAAGCCCATCGTCACCATATCGGGGCGGTGGTGAGTGGAGTGGATGATATTCAATGGTGTAACCCGAATGATATTCAATCTCCTCCTGGCTCAGCAGTTAACTCTGGTTTAGCCCCGTTTCTGCGGGGTTATTGGTTGGCACCGGGTGGAGATATGGTGGTGGTTCTTGACGGGGAGGCCATCCTCGCAGGGATGCCCACCGCTTAATGATTTAACCGTTATCAAAATACCCTTTAGATTAATTATCTCTTGCCTGTTACCTATTGCGTAATTTCAAAAACTGATCCATTTTTAGCTTTTTTCCTATTTATAGCAGTACAAAAAAAGGTTAGGACATTAGAAAAAGCTGAAATACTTTGATAATTGCCTTTTGCCTTTTGCCTTTTGCCTTTTGACTTCCCCGTAGCGGTATAGTACCCCTTTATTGAAATTCACTCTTTGGTTAACGTTATGACTCAGACTTCCCCTAACTCAAATTCCCAGAATAATCACGAAAGCAACGGTTTTGTTGATCAAGATGTTTCTCTAGAAAACGATCAATCCCCCCAAACCCCTGACAGCGAAAGCAACGAATCCCCCATTTTAGCCATTGAAAGCGAAGTTACCCTTCCC